>JAAYDS010000462.1 GCA_012729155.1 Chloroflexota bacterium
ACAGCCTGCCGACCGATGACAGGCCGGGGTGCTTGTTGTTCGTCAGCCCCGACGCAAGCGCCCTCGGGCAAGAGGCTCACTCTCGCAGCAACCTGACACTGCGGGCATCATACGACGAGGGCTCCACCTGGCCTGTGGCGTGCACACTCGATAGAGGCCTTGCTGGCTATGCTGACCTGGCTGTACAGCGTGTTGATGCCGTGCTCTGCCTTTATGAGCGCGGCCTGGCGCCCGATGAGCGCTTTACCATGGCGGCACTCACTCTGTTGCACGTGCCACTGGGCTGGCTGGAGGCGAGTTCATGCGCGTGATCGAGCAAAGCTGGGGCGACTTTTGGGCCTACTACTGGCGAATAGAGCATCGCCACGCCATTCCTGGCATCTCTGACTGGGATGCGCAACTGGTAGCCTTTATCGAGCAGACCTGCGAGCTGCAACCCGGCATGCGCCTGCTCGACCTGGGCTGCGGCGGCGGCGACCAGGCGGCGTTGTTCGCCGCGGGAGAGTATGACGTCGTGGGCATCGACATCGCGCCGCCGCTGGTGGCCTATGCCCGTGAGCGCTTTGAGCGTGAGGGGCTGCGTGGCGAGTTCATCTGCGACGACATGCGCGAGATCGCCTTTAACGGCGAGTTCGATGCCGTGCTGGTGCTGTCGGGCTCGTTCGGGTTCTTTGGCGATGAGGGCGACCAGGCGCTGCTATGCAAGATCACACGTGCCCTCAAGCCGGGCGGCAGGGCGTTCATCATGTATCTATGCCCGCCCGCCAGGCCACGGCGCGAGCGCTCCTGGCGACGCGTCAGGCAGGGGTTGCAGCTGACTGAGGACTGGTTCGACTATGAGACCAGCACCAGCTGCGGATGGATTGCCATCATCCAGGACGACGGCACGATGCTACGCCCCTCGTCCGAGCCGGGCTACTATACTGCCGACGAGCGCATCCGCTGCCACACCGTGCCCGAAATGCGCCGCATGTTGTCCACAGCCGGCCTGGAGCCACTGGGCTTTTACGGGCGAGAGATGGCGTTGGAGCCAACCGTCGAAACACCGCGAGACATCGTGGTGGCACGAAGGGTCTAGAGCCCTGTCGTAACCCGGCGCAGCGCGGCGTGTTAGGATATACAGCTCGATAACACGTTAGGCGAGGGAAAACCATGCCCAGGATCGCCGTGATCACCGACACTGACAGCAGCCTGCCCTTTGACGTGGCAGAGCAGCACGGCATCGTGCAGGTGCCTATCAGCATTCGCTTTGGCAACGAGACCTTTCGCGATGGCTACGACATCGACG
This sequence comes from Chloroflexota bacterium, assembly GCA_012729155.1. Classification (GTDB taxonomy): domain Bacteria; phylum Chloroflexota; class Anaerolineae; order UBA1429; family UBA1429; genus JAAYDS01. The sequence continues at coordinate 1,289 of JAAYDS010000462.1, forward strand.
CTACGACCCTGTTCGCCCGCATCGACCGCGAAGGCAGCCTGCCGCAGACGGCCGCGCCCTCGCCCGGCGAGTTTGCCGCTGCCTTTGAGGCGGCGCTGGCAGGTGGGGCCGACGGTATTCTTTGCCTCAATATCTCATCAGAGGTGAGTGGCACCTGCCAGGCCGCACAACTCGCCGCCAGCGAGTTCAGTGGGCGCAACATCACCGTGGTAGACACGCGGCAGATCTCCATGGGCCAGGGGTTCATGGTATTGGCTGCTGCCAGGGCAGCCGCGCAGGGCGCCTCGGTTGAACAGGCACTGGCCGCCGCTATGGAGACCAGCGCGCATGCCCATCTGTTCGGAGCCCTTGCCACACTCAAGTATCTGGCCCTGGGGGGGCGCGTGAGTCAGTTCGCCGCCATGGCGGGCACGGTGCTCAACATCCGCCCCATCCTCACGGTGCGCAACGGGAAACTCGATCTCCTCGAAAAGTCGCGCACCCGCAAACGCTCGTGGGCGCGCGTCATCGAGCTGGCCAGCGAGCGGCTCAACGGTGGCTGTCCAGCCCAGATGGCCGTGCTGCATGCCGCCGCCGCTGACGATGCGCGCGAGTTCGAAGCCGAGCTGCGCGCCAGCCTCAACTGCCCCGAGAGCATCCTGATCTGCGAGCTTATGCCAGGCCTTTCGGTGCACACCGGCTCGGGGATGGTGGGTGTCTCGTTCGTTGCGCCAGCCTGAAACGGCCAAAGCGCGGAGGCAACTGGCTGTAGCTGTGCGCCGCAACTTGACGCCCCCTCTGCAATCCGCTAGACTGACCCCATCGGTCATCGTCAACGCCGCGCCACGGTTGCTGACGGTGACCAAGTAGCGCAGTGACAGCGCAAGCCCCACAGGCCACAACCAGCGCCTGTGCGCCGCAAAGCAGCGGTTCGGATGGCGGTCACTGGCTGGATCCTCTGCGTGGCACAGGCCCCATCTGAGGGGCCTGTTCTCTTTGTATCCTTCTGATGGTCATCAGACCACTGCAGACAGGGAGAGATATGCAACCTGCACAATTGATGGCGCGGGCCCAGGCCCTGGCACCCGAGCTGCTTCGGTGGCGACGAGACCTGCATCAGCGGGCAGAGCTGGGGTTTCAGGAACATGAGACAGCCGCCTACCTCGCGAGCACGCTTGAGGCCGTGGGTGTCAGAGTGCGCACTGGTGTGGCCAAGACCGGCTTGGTAGGCGCCTTGGGCACAGGCCGGCCAGCCATTGGCTTGCGGGGCGATATGGACGCGCTCCCCATCGTCGAAGCCAACGACATGCCGCATACCTCGCGGCGCGAGGGAGTGATGCACGCCTGCGGCCATGATGGCAACATGACCGTTGTGCTGGGCGCTGCGCGGCTGCTGGCCGAGCTGACAGACCGCCCTGCCGCCGAGTTTCGCTTTCTGTTGCAGCCCAGCGAAGAGAACCAGGACGCCGACGGAAAGAGCGGCGCCATGCGCATGCTCGAAGAGGGCGCCCTAGAAGGCCTCGACTATGTCATCGGCCAGCACGTCCACAGCGACGTGCCTGTGGGCCAGATTCGCATCTCACCAGGGTACATCATGGCGTCGGCCGACGCCTTTGAGGCGACCATTACAGGCCGCGGCGCCCACGGAGCCTACCCCCATCAGAGCATCGATCCGATTTTTCTGCTGGGGCAGGTGATTCCTGCTGTGCAGGGCATCGTGGCGCGACGCGTCAAACCACAAGAGCCAGCGGTGGTGACCATCGGTGCGGTGCACAGCGGCCTGGCCGGCAATGTCATCCCTGAGAGGGTGACGCTGGCCGGCACGTTGCGCGCCTATAGCCCCGCCGTGCGCGATCTGCTTTGGAGCGAGCTCGACCGTGCTCTGAGCGTGGCGCGCGCGCTGGGCGGCGACTATACACTGCGCATCGACGGCGGTTACCCCGCCACACACAACAATGCCGTTGTTGCCGAGACCATTGTGCAAGTTGCCCGTGAGCTGGCCGGCGAAGGCGCTGTGGGATCGATGGAGCCCTCGATGGGCGCCGAGGATTTCAGCCTGATGGCCGCAGCGGTGCCGGGAGCCATGTTCCAGACAGGTGTGGCTTTGCCAGGACCGTTGCGCCCCCACCACAGTGAAACCTTTGACCTCGACGAACAGGGCCTGGTGCTGGGCGTGGCCGTGATGGCCGCCACAGCGTTACGGCTGGCGGAGCGCGCACAATGAGTGACAACATGCTGCACCTGGGCAAACTCGAACAGGCCTCGGGCATCTTGCGCGAGCTCGGTATCGATGCCTGGCTGATCTATGTCCGCGAGACAGCCCTCAACCCTGACCCTGTCACCGCGCTGCTGTGGGATTTCGCGGTGATCTGGCCGGCGGCATTCGTGATCACCGCTGACGGGCAGCGCATCGCCACGGCTGTGGTTCACGATGTGCCCACTCTAGAGCGATCGGGGCTGTTTACGCAGGTGGTTCCCTTTACCAAGGTGGTCGAGGAGACGCTGCCCGCCATCCTGGAAACGCTCGCCCCCAAGAGCATCGCCCTCAACTATTCGAGCGACAACGTGGCCGCCGATGGCCTGTCTCACGGGTTGTTCTTGAGGCTCGAGGCCATGCTGGCGGGCACACCCTGTGCGACGTGTCTCGTGAGCGCCGAAGGACTCATCGGGCGGTTGCGCCAACGCAAACTGCCCGCCGAGCTGGACCGTTGCCGTGAGGCTTGCCGTCTGGCGCAAGATGTGTTCGACTACTTTGGCGCCCGCTTGAGAGCGGGCCTATCAGAAACCGAGATGGCGGGCGTTTTCCGCGAGCGCATGGCAGAGCTCGGCGTTGGCCCCTCATGGGAGGCGGCCATGTGCCCCAACATGAACGCGGGCCCTCACACGGGCCGAGGCCATGTGGGCCCGCTGCCCGATGTGATCATCCAGCCGGGCGATATCCTCAATGTCGACTTTGGCGTCAAACTCAATGGCTACTCGTCCGATCAGCAGCGCATGTGGTACCTGCTGCGCCCTGGTGAGACGGCGCCGCCTGCTGACGTCATGGAGCCGTTCGAAGCGGTCGTGGGCGCCATACAGGCAGGGTTTAACGCGCTGCGGCCGGGCATCCCTGGCAAAGAGGTAGATGCGGCTGCGCGGCGTTACCTCACCGAGCGGGGCTATCCCGAGTATTTGCACGCGCTGGGTCACAATGTCGGCACCTATGCTCATGATGGTGGCATCGCCATGCTGGCGCCGCCGTGGCCATCGTATGGCCAGCAGGCGCATACGCCGCTAGAGGAGGGGCAGCTGCTCACCCTCGAGCTGGGCATCACTTGTGAGCTGGGCTATTTCGGCCTCGAGGAAGAGGCGCTCATCACCGCCCAGGGCGCCGAATGGTTCTGGCCCCCCCAACGCGAACTCATGCTTGTTCGTCCTGTCGAGAGGGGGTAGCGGCGGCGCACAAGACCGCTATCGCTGCTTGATCTTGAGACCATGCTGTTCAAAGTGGAGGTGAAGGAGCGCATCATTTGCCTGCCCAGACAATGATGTCAATGGCCCGTCGCACAACTCGAGTTGGACAGTGGATAATCAGAGGAGTGAAGACAGAATGTCCAAGAGAGCCGGTCTGATCGTTGCCATGCTCGTGGTGGCAAGCCTGGTGCTCGGCGCCTGCACGACGCCCGAACCACAGGTGATCGAAAAAGAGGTCGAAAAGGTCGTCAAAGAGACGGTCGTCGTCGAAAAAGAGGTCGAAAAGGTCGTTGAGAAGGTGGTCGAGGTCGAAAAGGCCGAGGACACCACCCCCAAGGGAACCGTTGTCGTGGGTGTCTGGCAAGAGCC
>JAAYDS010000084.1 GCA_012729155.1 Chloroflexota bacterium
AAATGCGCGCCAGCCTGCAGGGCGCAGACATACCACTGGCGCTGACCGAATGCCACCTGACATTACCTGGCCGCAACCGCAACGACGTGCTGTCGACCTGGGCCGCGGGTGTGGCCAACGCACGTCTGCTCAATGTGCACGAGCGACATGGCGATGCCCTCGCCATCGCCACTGCGGCCGACTTTTGCGGGAATCGGTGGTTCGTCAACGCCCTGATGCTGCCGACGCCGCCCTCTGCAGGGCGAGCCTATCTGCTGCCGGTCGGTAGCGTCATGTCTCTGTACCGTCATCATGTGGGCGCGCAGGCCGTTGGGGTGCAGGCGACAGGCGGGCTCGACGTTACCGCCAGCCGCACGGGCAACCGCTTGTACGTGCACCTGGTCAACCCGTCACCCGACACTGCCATTGACATCGACCTTCGGGCCCCTGGATACTCGCTGGGCGACCTTGAGGCCTGGGAAATCGCCGCACCGCCCTTTGCCGAGGTGGACGAGTATCAGCCCGACGTGTTCGCCCCAGTGGAACGGGCCTGGCCAAAGGGGGGAGCATTGCGAGTGCCGCCCTGCGCCGTCCTTGCCATTGAGGGGCGACTGGCAGACCAGGGCTCCTGAGGCGAGCGGATTGGTTAGCGAGCCCCGCCAGCCGTGGGCGGCCAGAGTGCGTGCGTCAAAGCCATCGCATAACGGGAACCCGCATCGCCGTCACAGCGTCAACACCACAGCATGCTTTGGGAGACGTCATGTACCTGACCCGACAGCCCGACCCGCACGCGACGCTCTGGCGGTTGGCCGGCGCCGCCTTTGCCGTGGGGCTGGCTGCGATCTTTGCGGTGGCCTATGCGGGGCGTATCCCGGCGATTATCGGACTGTTGCCCCACTATGACGTGTACGGACATATGGCCCTCTATGGCCTGCTTGCCTATCTGATGCATCGTAGCCTGCAGCGACTGGGCGTGCGCTGCGGCGCGCTGACTATGCCGGTGGGGCCGGTGCTGATCTTGGCGTTGGCCGCCGCCGAGGAGCTGCTGCAGGGCCTTTCGCCGCTGCGCAGTGCCTCGTGGCGTGATCTGGCCGCCGACCTGGCCGGTATGGTCCTTGCCCTGCTGCTCGATGCCCTGTGGCTACGACGTCAGGCTGGCCGCCGCGCCACCGGTATCGCATAGACAAAGGCCATACGCATGCGTAGCGCCGTCTACCGAGTGAGCACTTTGAGTACGAGAGGTGAACGATGAACCTGAGCGAACAGCACGTGTTCGATGCGCTGTATGCGCGCCGCAGCATCAGGCTCTACCGCGACCAGCCAGTGGAGCAGGCCAAGCTCGTCCGTTTGCTGCAGGCGGCCATGGCGGCGCCGTCGGCGTGTAACATCCAGCCCTGGGAGTTTGTCGTCGTCAGCGAGCCCGAGGGCATGGCACGCCTACGCGAGGTTATCCCCGAGAACGGTCACTATAATGCCCCAGCGGCCATCGTGGTCTGCGGCTGCCCCGAACTGATCCCCTGGGATGATGATGATGGTGGCGCCGACTGTTGTGCTGCCATCGAGAACATGCTGATCGCTGCTGTGGCGATGGGCCTGGGCTCGGTGTGGATCGGCGGCTTTGACCGAGGTGCGATCCGCGCGCTCCTCGACATCCCTGCCCAGGTAGTGCCCATCGGCATTGTCTACCTGGGCTATCCCGCCGAGGCCAAAGAGCCGCGCACCCAGTACCTGCCGACGGCGGTCCACTGGCAGCACTATGACACCGCACGCCCACGCGACCGACGCCCGGGCAGCCTGCTCGCCGGCAAAGGGGCGCGCGGCGAGTGAACACGATAGCGGCACAGGCTCGTCTGGGCAGCCACTATACGACCAGCGCGACGCCTTTTGGCGAGCTGGTGCTGGTCTGGCGCGAAGAGCGCCTGCATGAGGGCCATATGCGCGCTCTGCTGCGGCGCATCTATCTGCCTCGAGACGGCACCTCGCCCTTGCCGCAGGCTCTGGCTGAGCATCCCGGCATCATGCCTGGCGAGCACCCAGTGATGGCGATTCTGGCCGGCACGCTCACCCGCACCTTGCGGGGCGAGGCAGACACACTCAGCCTGGCGCTGGCCGACCTTGCGCTGTGTCCCGACTTTCAGCGACGGGTTCTACATGCAGAGCATGCCGTGCCGCGCGGGTGCGTCACCACCTATGGCCGCCTGGCGGCTCATCTCGGCGCCCCCGAGGCTGCGCGCGCCGTTGGCTCTGCGCTGGCCAGAAATCCCTTTCCTTTGCTCATCCCCTGCCATCGGGCGCTGCGCGCCGACCTATCGTTGGGCGGCTATCAGGGTGGGCTGGCGATGAAGCGCGCCCTCCTCGAGATGGAGGGCCTCACCCTGGTCGGCAGACGGGTGCAGGTTGCCGCCTCGAGCGTGTGGTACCCGTGATGCCGGCGCCTGGGCATGGGTGGCGCCGTCAGGCCGACGCGCTGCGATGAAGCAAGCAGGGCGCTGGCTGTCGTCGGCGGTGGGCCTGCTCACCGGCCTGTACGCCGCGGGTCTGGTCCTCTTTGTGGGCTGGCAGCTCTGGCTGCCGCGCGAGGTCTCACTGCTGGCACTGGCCGCGGCCTTCATGCCGTTTCTCTTTGCACCGCTGCTCGCCAGTTTGCCGTTGGCCTGGATCGCGCGAGCGCGTGGCAGCCTGGCCCTGCATGGTGTGGCGCTGGGCCTGTTTCTGACGCTGTACGGCGGCAGGCTCATCGCCCCGACATTACGAACGTCTGCACCGCAAGCCCACGAACAGCCGGCGACGGTGTTGACCTACAACCTGCGCTACGAGTTCCACGCGCCAGAGGAGCTCGCCGACGCGCTGCTTGCCCACCCCGTAGACCTGCTGGCGGTGCAAGAGCTGGCACCCTCGGCAGAGGCGTATCTCGCCAGGGCGTTGGGCGAGCGCTATCCGCATCAGAGCAGCGATGCCTGGCGCTCGGACGTGGCGCTCTACACCCGCCACCCCATACGCGACCATGAGTGGCGCACCCTGGCTCACAAGCCTGGTGGGGCGCTGCTGGCCACGGTGGCCATGCCAGGTGGAGACTGGCGCGTGATTGTGGTGCACCCCTACTCGCCACGGCCAGTGCGCCTGTTGGGCATGCCGTTGCCTCTGGGGGTATCGTACCGCGATCTGGACCATGACCTGGCCGAGTTGCTCGATGAGCAGCTCGCGCTGGGCTTGCCTGTGCTGCTGCTTGGCGACCTCAATGCCAGCGAGCAGTCACTTGCCTATCGTGTCGCGCGGATGCGCTTGTCTGACGCCTACACACGAGCAGGCTGGGGGCTGGGTCTGACCTTTCCACAGGGTTGGTCGGTGCGCGGCCGGCCCATACCCTTTGCACTGGTGCGCATCGACTATGTGATGTATTCCCAACCGCTGCGTGCTACGCGAGCGCGTGTGCTGTGCGGCGACGTCTCGGACCATTGCGCGCTGCTGGCAGAATTGACCATGACGCGGTAGACTGCCGCCAATCGCTAACGCCACTGGTTGGGGAGGCGCCCGTGTCTGGTCCCGTCGTGATCCGCTTCTTTGCGCCTATCGTCGAGGGCTCGATCAATGCACTGATGCAGGCCATCGACGGTCAGTTGAGCCGCGGCGTTGACGAGTTTGTGCTGCTAATCTCTTCGCCTGGCGGCAGCGTGTTCCACGGACTATCGGCCTACAACTACCTCAAGGGCATACCGGCGCACATCACCACTCACAATTTCGGCAGCGTGGATTCGATCGGCGTGGTGCTCTATTGCGGTGGCGCACGGCGGCTGTCGGTGCCACAGGCGCGCTTTTCGCTGCACACACCGGTGGTCAACTTTAAGAACGCCAGCTTTGAGGAGCCGCAGCTCGTCGAACAGCTCGACCGGCTGCGTATGGATGTAGAGAACATTGCGCGCGTCATCGCTGCCAACAGCAACCGCAGCGGCGAACAGGTGATCGCCGCCATGCTTCAGCGGCGCACGCTGAGCCCGGTAGAGGCCGCCGACTGGGCGCTGGTAGAGGCCATCGAAGCACGGCTTTACCCGGCAGGGGCACCGGTCGTATCGATTCATGCCGAAACGCACGAATCTGGCCAGCAGCGCCGGCCTCCGCGGGCGCGCCCCGCCAGCCCTGATCAATGCGCCTGAACTCGAACGTTGCCCAAGGAGACTGTCCTTGTACTATCAACGTGGTTGGCAGGATACCCTGATCGTCCTAGACCTGCAGCCCGGCGATACCCTTTTTTACAGCACGCGTTCGAGCGGCGTGCATGAGTTGGACCTTTTGGGCGAGCCGACAGCTCGGGCGCCGCTCCGCGTGGATGGGCATCTGCTCGCGATCGAAATGGGGCGTAGCGTACCGCTGGCCATCGACGGTGTACAGCTCTGGCTCGACGGCACTGTGAATGGCGGCCTGCGTCTGGGCCTGTTTGAGGTAGATGGCCGCATCTGCCCGCCGCAGGCGCTCTGGCCGAGGGGCGCGGCGGCGCCACCCATCCCCTTGAGCGATGTAAG
>JAAYDS010000463.1 GCA_012729155.1 Chloroflexota bacterium
AAGCCAGGCTGTTTGCAGCGCAGGGCCAAAGGAGCGCGCAAAGGCACTCAGGGCCACTATGCCAGACTGCTCGCAGTGCGATACTGTGTGCTCTTGAGCACCTATATGGTGCAATCGTTCGCCCTGTTCTACCTACAAGAGGTGCTACACGTGAGCAACCCCGGGCGAGTGATGGGCAACATCATGTCGGCTATCGCCATCTGTGTGATGCTATCATCCTTGCCTGCCGGGGCGCTGTCAGAACGACTGGGTCGCCGTCGGCTGAGCATATGGGCAGAAGGCGTGGTGGCGCTGGGCATGTTGGGGCTCGCTTTGGGGCGGCAAGTCGGGCAGCTCTGGCTGTGGGGCGCAGTTATCGGACTGGGCATGGGGATATTCGCCAGCGTGAACTGGGCTTGGGCCACCGACCTGGTGCCCGTTGACGAACCGGCCAAGTACCTTGGCCTTTCTAACCTGGCGACGGCCGGTGCTGCTGCCACATCCCGCCTGGCCGGGCCCCTGATCGACCTGCTCAACGCCCGCTGGCAACATGGGGGCTATCTGATGCTCTTTATTCTGGCCACGCTGGCGGTTGGCGTAGCGCTGCTCATCACCCAAAGATTGCCCGAGCCCATCGCGGTCAGGCCTGGTGCGCGCGCCGATTGACGGGATTGGAGATGATTGGGCGCAATGGTATACTAGAAAAGCATGCATATAGGCTCTGCCGAGGAGGGGTCGCGAGCAATGAAAGACTATAACACGAGCGACATAAGGAACATCGCTTTGCTGGGGCATGGCAGCTCTGGCAAGACCTCGCTGGGCGAGGCGATGCTCTTTGGCGCTGGCGCAACGACACGCCTCGGCCGCGTCGAGGAAAAGAACACCGTTTCTGACTTTGACGACGAAGAGCAGGCCAGAGGCTTTTCGGTCAATGCAGCGGTGTTGCCCATGGAGTGGCAAGGCCGCAAGGTGAACGTGCTCGATACGCCTGGCTACACCGATTTCGTGGGCGAGGTCAAGTCCGCGATTGGCGTGACCGATGGGGCTGTGGTGGTGATCTGTGCAGCTTCGGGCGTTGAAGTGGGCGCTGAACTGCATTGGTCGTTTCTCGATGAGAGCTCCAAGGCGCGGATGGTCTTTGTCAACAAAATGGACCGCGATAATGCCTCGTTCGACCGCACTCTTGAGAGCCTGCGTACAAAGTTTGAAGTCACCTTTGTGCCCGTCACGTTACCGATCGGATCGCAGGCCAGCTTTGCTGGCGTGGTCGATCTCGTGAGCATGAGGGCCTACATGGGAGATAAGGGCACTGAGGCCGACATCCCCGCCGAGATGCGCCTGGCCGCCGAGGCAGCCCGTACCACCATGATGGAATATGCCGCCGAGGTCGATGACGAGCTGATGATGCGCTATCTCGACGGCGAAGAGCTTAGCAATGAAGAGATACGCCAGGCGCTCAAGACGGGTATTGGCCGTGGCGATCTAGTTCCCGTCTTTGCTGGTTCGGCAACCAAGACCATGGGCGTGCGGCAGCTCCTCGATGGCATCAGCAGTTACCTGCCGGCACCTCAGCCTCGCATGGTCAAGCAAGTGGCTGATGATACCGAGGTCGAGCTGGCGCCAGACCCCAACGGCCCGCTGGTGGTGCAGGCGTTCAAGACGCTGGCTGATGCCTTTGTGGGCAAGTTGACCTACTTCCGTGTGTATAGTGGCACATTTGGGTCCGACTCACGGGTGCAGAACGTCAACAAGGGCCAAGAAGAGCGCGTCGGACAGCTATTCCACGTTCGTGGTAAAGACCAGGAGCCGACGACGGCGGTCAAAGCTGGCGACATCGGTGTGGTGAC
>JAAYDS010000085.1 GCA_012729155.1 Chloroflexota bacterium
GCGACCGGCTCGCGCTGGGCGCGCCGTTGCACCAGAGCAGCATAGCGCCTGGCAGTTGGTGCGCTCAGGTCATCTGCCCAAAAGGCACGTAACCGGGCGCGATCGCAGCCCAACACCTGCCCCAGAAGCAACTCGGCATCGAGCCGTGGCGAATCGACGCCAGCGGCTGTCAACAGCCTCGTGGCCCATTGCAGGGTATCAGCCACCTGGAGAGGTTGACTGCTCACGCTCAAATCAACCGTGTCAGGCCTCTTGAGCCAGCTCGAGGCGTTCGGCCTGTTCTTGTAGGGCCAGCTCGTCGATAAAGGCATCCAGCTCTCCAGCCAGAACGCTCTCGAGACGATAGATGGACATGCCGATGCGGTGATCAGTGACGCGGTTCTGCGGAAAGTTGTAGGTGCGGATCTTTTCGCTGCGTTCGCCGGTGCCCACCTGCTGCCGCCGTGCCTCGTCGCGCTCTCCAAAGGTGCGCGAGTATTCGAGGTCATAGACGCGGGCGCGGAGCACTTCCATGGCGCGTAGTTTGTTCTGTAACTGCGAGCGCTCGTTCTGGCATTGCACCACGATGCCGGTAGGCAGATGCGTGAGGCGCACGGCCGAGTCGGTGGTGTTAACGCCCTGCCCGCCATGCCCGCCCGCGCGGTAGATATCGATGCGGATGTCGTTCTCGTCGAGCGTCACATCGAGCTCATCGGCCTCGGGCAGCACCGCAACAGTGGCCGTAGAGGTGTGAATCCGACCGCTGGCCTCGGTATCGGGCACGCGCTGCACGCGGTGCACGCCGCTCTCGAACTTGAGCCGCGAGTAGGCGCCTTTGCCGCGCACCTCAAACACGATCTCTTTATAGCCACCGATGCCCGTCTCATTGCTCGAGATGACCTCGGTCTTCCAGCCGTTGGCCATGGCGTAGAGCGTGTACATGCGATACAGATCGGCCGCAAAGAGCCCAGCCTCATCGCCGCCAGCCCCCGCACGGACCTCGACGATGACGCTCTTGCCGTCTCGCGGGTCCTTGGGCACTAGCAGCAGCTTGAGCTTTTCAGCCGTCGTAAGGACCTCGTTCTCGAGAAGCGCAGTCTCCTCGCGGATAAGCGCCAGCATCTCTGGGTCTTCTTCGGTCTCGGCTAGCGCCTGGGCATCGGCGAGCTCTCGCTCGACGTTCCGATAGTGCTCATAGGTGCGCACCGTCTCGCCAAGCTCGGCCTGCTCCTGCGCATAGGCACGCAAGAGGTCGGGGTTGGTGACCACCTCGGGCGAGGACAGCAGTCGATTCAGCTCTTCGTAGCGCTCGACGAGGGCCTGAGTCTTTTCGAACATGGGTCGCTCCAAACACTGCAAGGACTCGACTATTCATTATAGTAGCGCTACGAGCAGCCCCCAAAGCGCGAAGCGACGCAAGCTACAGCCGCAACGTAGGGCTGGGCATCGCAGGATGAAAGGCATTACTCATCACCACCCTGATATCAGCTTCTACACCTGCGAAGGACGCTGCGATCACCCGCTCGACGGTCTCGGCCGGCAGCTCGACACGGGCATTGATGAGCAGGCGGGCCGTGTCTCCCACGAGTGGCGGCAATCCTGTGCGCCAGCTATCGCCCGTGTCGGCGCTGGTGACGCTGATTTTCGCTTCACCATCGATGCCGCTGATGACGAACTTGAGGTGGGCAATGGCTGGCGTCGCCTTGCGCAATGCTGTGATGATGCGTGAAAGGGCCTCATCCACGGCCTGGCGCACCGGCCCCTGGGCAACGGTGATGTCGACGATCTGATCGAGCCAGGCGAGGCGCACCTCGCCCGCTCCATAGCGGCTATAGTCGATGTCCAGCGGTGCTGCGGCCAGAGCAAGGCCCTCGCTCTCGATGGTCTGTAACCACGTGGCTACGCTTTCGGGCGAGGTCGAGTCTTGCAGACGGGTGCGCTTGTCGGCCAGCACACTGTCGGTGGCCATCAGCCCCGCGAGTGTGGCGTGCTGCTCGCTGGCCAACAGATCGATCTTGTTGGCGACCACGAGGCCAGCCTCGGCCAGTTGCTGATCAAAGACATACACCACGTCATCGCTAAAGGGCAGTGGCTGCCCCTGCAAACGCCGCAGCAGCAATCTCGCATCGGCGAACACCGAGAGGCTCGACGGCGGTAGATCGATGCTACGCAGCTCTAGCAGCGGCTTGACCACAGTGGCCACAATGTCGGCGCAAGAGCCGACCGACTCGGCAAAGATGACCTGGGGTTGCGCAGAGGCGCGGAGTTCAGACAGTCTCTCGACAAAGTCGTCATAGCCACAGCAGAAACAGCCGCCCGAGACCTCGACCGCGGGTACATCTTGCAGGGCGAAAAAGGCAGTATCTACCAGGTACTTGCCCTGATCGTTCGTCACCACACCCACCCGGATGCCCCGCGCAAGCAGCTGGCGTGCGGCCTCTGCGATAGCGGTGGTCTTGCCGCTGCCCAGGAACCCCCCGACGAGGTGCAGTTGGGTCATCACGGCGTTAGGCCTCGGTGATGTGGGCGCTCACTGCCTCGAGCAGCTCGCGATGGCTGGGTATGATGGACGAGTACTTGAGCTCGCCGTTGATCAGGATGCTGGGCAGGTTGGTGATGCCCAGCTTGGCCATGCGCGCGATGTTCTCTGGCACCGTGATCTTGTACTCGACCATCTCGACGCGCTCGCCAAGCTCAGCAGCGACACGCTGAGCCGCATCGAGCATATAGGCACAGGCGGCGCAGGTGGCTGAATCCAGCGTAAAGACCTCGATGAGCGGCCTCTCCATATGCTGATAGTCAGGCAGGTCGATCTCGATGTCGAGCGTGGCGCGATGGTAGTTGCGCACTACCTCGCGATAGGTACCAGGATCATGGGTGGCCTGGGCCGCGCCGATGGTGTTTTCGATGGGCGTGTCATAGGGCATGTCGCAGCCAGGCGCAACGATCAGGTTGTTGTGATCCACTTCGGCTAACAGGTCGACGACGAACTTGATGTTGTCTTGCTGATTGCCCAGCAGCATGCAGGTGGTCAGCGGGATGTTCCCGCCGATGGTGATGTCATACCGATCAGTGATGGTCTTGGCAGCAGGCAGGTTGATGTTCTCATCCACCGAGATCGAGTCGGGCTCGGTTAAGCACATCGCCTCGATGTTCTTGGTGGCGTCGCCGCACACAAAGAACGAGGAAAAGGCGCCCAGCTCGCTGATGTCTCTGAACAGTTGCGAAAACGGCCCGTGGAGATACTGCTTGAAGGTGCGCGCAGAGACCTGCGAGACCAACGGGTCGACCACCGCAATCACATCCACGCCCGCCTCGCGATAGAGGGTGGCTATGCGTTGGGCAACCCGGGTGGTATAGGCCAGGAGTGCGTGCACATAGTCCGGATGGTCGAACATATCCATGAAAATGTCGCTACCCCGCAGATGCGAGGCCAGGGTAAGCGGCCCTGTCACCAGGCCGTAGAGGGCCGTCGTATCGCCCACTGCCGCCTTGAGGCGGCGCATCGCCTCGAGCACGATGGGCAATCGACCATCGTCTGGGCCTGGGATGTGCGTTGGCACTACCATCTCCTGGGCCAGCGGATGGTCGGCCACCGAGGGCGGTGCCTCTTGGGCCCAGAGCAGCTGGCAACCCAGGATTTCGGCTTCGATCTGCAGGTCGAATACCACGGGCTGGCCATCGGGCATATACAGTCTGTTGACGGCCAAGAGAGCCTCTACCAGTTTCTCGACGTCGGTCAGCACCTCGATGGCGCTGTAACCCACGAGTTTGCCAGCATGAACGCCGGCGAACGGCACCCAGGGAACCGCATCGGGCACCTGGTGACGCAACGCCGCGAACACGCGCTCTTTGCCTGTCATGGCCATGCTACTGCTCCTCATCCACTGCTAGATCTGCACCATCGGTGGAGCGAGCCTGCTCCAATATCATCGCCAACGTCCAGCTATCCAGTCTCTCGCACAGCGCACGTGCTGCGTCGTCCCACACTGTACGCGCCACGCAATGAGCGGCCCGTGGGCAGGGCCCGTCGAGGCATTCGCCGCAGGGAGCCAGAGCGATATCGCCCTCAACAGCCCGCACAACATCGCCAGCCGAGATGTTCGCCGCATTGCGCCCCAATAGATAGCCACCGCCAGGGCCCTTGACGCCACGAATGATGCCGGCGGCCTGCAACTGCCGGAAAAGCTGCGCCATATAGTCAGGCGAGATACCCTGCGCAGCAGCCAACTTGGCCCGCGAAACGGGCGCCTGGAGACCATTGAGCGCCAGTTCAATCAGAGCCCTTAGAGCGTAACGACTTTTGGTGCCGAGTTGCATCATACTCACCTAGTCGAGCCTATCAAGACAGCATATAGTAGTTGATTATATCCATCAACTAATGGCTAGGCAAGCCTGGCTTGTGCCCCGGCTGCTTTGTGGCGCCACGACATAAGTGGTAAAATGTCTATGTGGTACCA
>JAAYDS010000464.1 GCA_012729155.1 Chloroflexota bacterium
CAGCCAGCGTGAGAAACTCGGGCAAGCGTCGCTGCAGCTTGGGGCGCAGAGTGCGTGCGGCATACTCCTCTTTGTCTGAGGCTACGGCCAGTGGCACCACGATGTTGGCCTCGACCTGCAAGAGCGGGCAAGGCAACTGCTGGGCGAGTAACGAGTACCAGGCGCGGTGGTGTCGCAGGTAGCCACAGTCGGCTACCACCAGCGCAGCGCGCTGTGCGAGTTCGCGCACAATGGCCACCGGATGGCCGCTGCGGCATACCAGGGCTATCGCTCGCTCATTCAGTGCCTGCCGGAGCGCTGGCCATCCGGCCACCATGAAGCGATAGTGCCGCTCGTTGGCGCCGACATAGTCAGGGACCAACACAAGGACCACCACGACCGGCAGCCCACGTGCGTTGGCTTCGCTCACAGCAAGCTGGAGCGCTTGATTATGGGCTACACGCTGGCTCGACTGCATCCAGTAGAGTACATAATCGCCGTTGACAGGGCTAGTGCGGTTCAGCGCTCGAATGCGTGCTGGATGGACCATCATGCGCTCCTTGTGAGGGCATCAGGCGCTGCCAAGCGAGGCCATCGCCTCGGAAAAAGTGTCAAAGCAACCCGCCGCGACGCCAGCCGTCAGGGCCGCGCCCAAGGCAGCCGTCTCTTCACGCGTGGTGACGTGCAAGGGCATCGCAAACCGGTGGCCGAGTGCCTGTTGTAGCACCACGTTGCGCACCAAGCCGTTGCCCGAGCCCACCAGCCTCTCTCGTTGTCCCACCGCAGGGAGCATGCGCTGCCAAAAGGCGTGCAGATCGTCAGCTGTGCCCTCGATGAGAGCTCTCACTAGATTGCCGATGCTCAGGTTAGTGCGGGTGAGCCCTAGCCATGCCCCCGTCGCCGTCGGGTTGGTGCGCGTTCCGTCAAAGTGGGGGATGCAGCGCACGCCTTCAGCCCCTGATGGCTGCGCTGTGGCCACGGCAATGAGGCGATCGTAGAGGTCGGTCTGCGGAGTATCAAAGAGCGAGATGCCAATCTCGACCATTAGGCGATGCAGGTAGGCAAGCGTGCTGCCACCCGAACTGCCGGCGCCCACCAGCAGATACCCTGGGCCGGCAAAGGCACGTGTCTCGATCATGGGCAACCGCATAAAGCGGTCGATCAGCGCAGACACCTGCCCTCCAGTGCCTATGTTGATGAGTACGCTGTTCGCCGGCGCGTTCACGCTGCCCAGAAAGCTGGCCTGATTGTCGCCGAGAGCTACGGCCACAGGCGTGCCGACCGGCAGCCCCAGGCGTCTGGCGACTTGCGGCGTCAGCCCACCGGCCATAGTGCCGGTGGGTCGAATCGCTGCCAGGTCGGCGGTTTCGAGGCCCAGGCTGGTGAGCAGCTCTCGATCCCAGCAACGATGATGGATGTCGTAGAGGCCGGTACTGCCAGCCAGGGTAGCATCGGTGGGGGCGATAGCGCCGATCAATGCGGCCACAACCGCGTCTGGGATCAGACAGATACCAGCGTCCGAATGCAGGCCGCCCTGGCGGGCCAGCCAGTAGAGGGATGCACCAAGATAGCCAGCCGCAGGCGTACAACCCATGTGCTCAAACCGCTGGTTGCCGCCGGCCTGGATAAGCAGCGTCTCCAGATAGGTCATCGAGCCAAGCGGCTCGAGGGCGCGCTGATCCTGCCAGGTGATCGCGGCGCGGGTAGGGAGACCCTCCCGATCGAGAAACGCCACCCCGTGCTGTTGGCCGGTGACGCCGATACCGATCACAGCGGCGTTGGCCGGGAGTGCCTCCAGCAGACGCTGCACGAGGCCGAGAGCCAAAGACTGCAGCTGGGCCACGTCCAGCTCGGCACGCACCAACGAAGCAACGATCGCATCACGCCGCGCAGCGTTGGGCGTGGACACCACCGACACCGTCTCGCCGGTGTCGGCGTCAAGGGCCAGGGC
>JAAYDS010000465.1 GCA_012729155.1 Chloroflexota bacterium
CCAGTATCTGCCCGGCGGCGGGCTCGAGGTGGTGAGCGTTGATGTGCCCGAGCCCGGTCCGGGCGAGGTGCAGGTGCGTGGCAGCGCCTGCGGCATCTGCGCGTGGGACATCAACACCTACCGCAGCGGCAATCAGGTGACGTGGGCGGCGCCGCCAGGCCACGAGGGCATCGGCCGGGTGGTCAAGGTGGGGCCGGGCGTCAAAGGCCTGCAAGAGGGCGACCGTGTGGCGGCCGGCGGCTTTGCGGGGCTGGCCAACGTGCCCGCCAGCAGCGCCTACAAGATGCCCGAGTCAGAGCTGGAGGACATCTACTGGCTGGTTGAGCCGCTCTCTTGCGTGGTGACGGGCGTGGATCATTGCGACCTCAAGATCGGCGACCGCGTGGCGGTGGTGGGCTGCGGCTTTATGGGGCTGCTGCTGGTGCAGTGTCTGGCGCGCTCGTTTGCCGAGCGGCTGGTGGCGGCCGATGTCTCGCCTGAGCGGCTGGCGCTGGCCAGTCAGTTTGGCGCCGACACGGTGCTCAACCCGCTGCAGGCCGATGCCGAGGCGCAGATCGCTGCGCTGCAGGCGCTCGAGATCGATACCGTGGTCGACGCCTCGGGCTCGCAGGCCGGCTTTGCGCTGACGCAGCGGCTGGTGCGCCGCGGCGGGCGCATCAATAACTTTGGCTGGATCCACGGCGATGTAACCATCAGCGGCGACGCCTGGCACATGCTGGGTTATACGGTGGTCAACTCGTCGCCGGCGGCGCGCCTGCGCGATCCCTTCCCCACGGCCATTCGCCTGCTGGCGGCCGACCGGATAGACACCAGGCCGCTGGTGACACACGTGGTCTCGCTCGACGAGATGGGCGCGCTGCTGGCCAGCGTGGCAGCGGGCCAGGAGAAGCGGTACATCAAGGGCGTGGTGACGCTGCAGGACGCCTGACGCGCGTGCCAACGGCCAACGAACAGAGCTCAGGTGGGGCGCTGACGCCCGGCCTGGGCTCTGGCCATACAGGCCGATATATCGGCGGCCAGCGCCTGTGCGGTGGCCGCATCGGTAAAGACCACCATCAGGCGCTTGCGACCAGCATAGAGCGATAGAGCGTGGCCGCGAGCATCCTGCTCGCAGCGCTCGACCTGGCGCCAGGCTACGCGCTCTACCTGCCGCGAGGCGGCCATGAGCCCCGCCCCCATGGCAGTGGGGCGCCCCGAGAGCAGCAGCAACAGGTTGACAGCGCGGTTGCGCCGCGCCGTGCCGCCAGCGGGGCGGCCCTCGATGCCCTCATCGTCGAGGCGGTAGATCATCTCGTAGCGGCCGCCATACAACACGCCGATGGCGATGACGGCCAACACCAGCAGCGTAGCGGCCACCAGCCCCGCAATGCCCAGCACCTTGCCCACATAGGCCCAGGTGAGCGGGTCTCCCAGAGCGATCAGCAACAGGGCCACCAGCAGCACACCGCTGCCCAGGGCCAGGCCGAGCTGGCGCAGCACCAGACTCTGCCGCCAGAGCGACATGGTGACGCGGTAGGTGCGGCTGACATCGGCCGATGAGGGCGAGGTTGTGGTCACGG
>JAAYDS010000466.1 GCA_012729155.1 Chloroflexota bacterium
ATCGGGCTTGAGATGGCCGAGAACCTCCACCTGGCAGGGCTACAGGTCAACGTGATCGAGATGCTCAGCCAGGTGATGGCGCCGCTGGACCCTGACATGGCCGCGGGCATTCACCGCGAATTGGTCCAGCGGGGCGTAGGCCTGGTGCTGGGCGATGGCGTCAAGTCGATCGCTGCCCTGCCTGCCGGTGGGCTTGAGGTGACGGTGTCATCAGGCGCCACCTACCAGGCCGATCTCGCCATCATGGCCGTGGGCGT
This sequence comes from Chloroflexota bacterium, assembly GCA_012729155.1. Taxonomy (GTDB): domain Bacteria; phylum Chloroflexota; class Anaerolineae; order UBA1429; family UBA1429; genus JAAYDS01. The sequence goes on from JAAYDS010000466.1 coordinate 258, forward strand.
CAAGCCCGAGAGCGACCTGGCGCGGAGTGCGGGTCTCGAAATCGGTCCACGTGGCCATATTGCCGTGAACCAATTCATGCAGACATCCGATCCAGACATCTACGCCGTGGGCGATGCGGTGCAGGTGCTCGATCCCGTAACGGGGCAGCCCACGGCCGTGCCACTGGCAAGCCCCGCCAACCGCCAAGCACGGACGGCGGCCAGCCACATCACAGGCCTTGAGCTGCCCTACAAGGGGACCTACGGCACATCGATCGTCAAGGTGTTTGATCTAGTGGCGGCCTCGACGGGAGCCAACAGTCGCCGCCTGGAGCAGGCGGGCATCGCCTATCGCACCAGCACCACGCACAACTATGATCATGCGGGCTACTACCCCGGTGCCACCATGCAGACCATCAAGCTGCTATACGGCGCCAGCGATGGCAAGCTGCTGGGGGCGCAGGTGCTGGGCTATCACGCTGTCGACCGCACGATCGATACGTTAGCCACGGCTTTGATCGCCGGTATGACTGTATTTGACATCGAGGAACTCGAGTTGGCCTATGCGCCACCTTATGGAGCCGCGAAGGATCCGGTTAACGTCGCTGGTTTTGCGGCGGCCAACGAGTTGCGGGGCGACACAGCCCTGGTTACGTGGAACGAGGTCATTGCTCGCGACCCCGATAGCACAGGCATCCTCGATGTGCGTAGTCGCCTTGAATACGAGCTGGGTACGATCGAGGGCGCGGTATGGATCCCTGTTGAGGAGCTGCGCGACCGCATTGACGAACTCGACAAGAGCAAGGAGTGGATCATATTCTGCGCTCGCGGCCGCCGCGGCTATGGTGCCGATCGAATTCTGCGGCAAAACGGCTATCGTTCGCGCAACCTGACGGGTGGATGGAACACCTTTACCCTGGCTAGCGAGCCTCAATCGCACCCCATCGTCACCAGCACCAACGCCACACGATCGAAGGAGGCGCCAGCCCCCATGCTCGACCCTAAGCTGATCAAGAGCGACTATAGCCTCAACGCCACTGGCTTGCAGTGCCCCGGCCCCATCATGATGCTCTATAAGCAGATGCAAGAGATGGAAGAGGGCCAGACGGTGCGCGTGTCGGCGACCGACCCCGGCTTTCGGCACGACGTGGGTGTGTGGGCCGAGAACACGGGCAATACCGTGCTCGCCCTCGAGCAGGAAGAAGGCGTCATCACGGCCGTGCTCAGCAAAGGCGGGCCGCTGCCGCTGTTGGCAGAACAGCCCACGGCCGTCGCCAACCGCGCCAAGACGATGGTGGTTTTCTCGGGCGACCTCGACCATGCCATCGCCGCGTTTATCATCGCTAACGGCGCAGCTTCTATGGGCCAACAGGTAACCATGTTCTTTACCTTCTGGGGGCTCAACATCCTGCGCAAGCCACAGGCGCCACCGGTCAGCAAGAACCTCGTTGAGCGCATGTTCGGGTGGATGATGCCCAAGGGGCCCGACGCTCTGCGTCTGTCACGGCTGAACATGGGCGGCCTGGGCACCGCCATGATCAAGAAGGTGATGGAAGAGAAGAACATCGACTCGCTGCCCAAGCTCATTCAGGCGGCGATCGACTCTGGCGTGCATGTGGTGGCCTGTCAGATGACAATGGATATGATGGGCATCAAGCACGAAGAGCTGTTTGACGGCGTGACGGTTGGTGGCGTGGCCTCGATGATCGGCGCCACCGACAAGGCAAACGCGTCCTGGTTCATCTAGGCGCTCGGCACCTCAGAGCAGAAAGGCCCCCCGATTGGGGGCCTTTTCCTTGCATCAGAGGCCGTCAGCGATAGAGGCGCTCGTAGATGCGGTACTGACGGTAGACGCCGGTGACATAGGCCTTGGTCTCGCTGTAGGCCAGCGTCTCGACAAAAAGGTCATAGTCGACGATCTCTCGCCCCTCTGTCAGCAGATCGAGGCTGCCTGGCCCCGCGTTGTAGGCCACCAGCGCCGCTGGCCAGTCGCGCCCGCGCAGGCCGAGCCCAAAGTTCAGATACCAGGCGCCATAGCGCAGATTGAGGTAGGGCCTCGTTAGCAGCGTCTCGCGATAGTCCTCGGGCCCGATGCTCTCGGCGATCCACTTTCCCGTTGCGGGCATGACCTGTGTGAGCCCACGGGCACCAGCCGAGCTGACCGCGCGCGCATAGAAGCGGCTCTCTTGGCGGATCAGTGCGGTGAACAACAGCGGATCTATTCCATACCGCTCGGCATACTCGGCCACCAACTCGGGGTAAGCCATCGGATACGCAACGCGCCAGAGGTCGTCAGGGGCAGCATCCGCCTGGCGCTGTTGGCCCTCGCGAATGAGGTACTCGGCGGCCACGCTAGCGATATAGCGACAGCCAGCGACCTCGCTCTCGCGCGCCATATAGAGCAGCAGAGGAGCGTTACTGCGCTCTTGAGTGGCCAGTGCGTACAACCTCGACACGGCATCGCTCTGCCAACCCACACGCCACATCCAGAGGCCGCCGCTCACCTGCTCTCGAAGGTCGACCTCTGACGACAAAGCCCAGCTCGAAACCCAGTCCTCAACGGCATCCCAGGCCGTCGGAGGGCTTGCCGCAGGCATGGCGGCCTCCAGCCCAAGCCGAAGAGATGTTCCCGCCATGAGATCAGTCGCCCTGACCCCCCAGTAGCTATCAGGAGCCAGCGTCGTAGCCTGCTTCCAGGCCTCGCCCGCGCCCAGCAGATCGCCGGTATCCCGCAGCGCAAGCCCCGTCCACACCAGAATCCGCGCCCTTGACTCGTCTGCCGCACCGGCCTCGAGCCGTTGCAGCTCGCTGGCCCAAACCGTTCGCGCACGCTCGGGGTCGGCGTTCTGATAGTACAACAGTCCCGCATACAATCCGGCCTCTTCTGCCATCGCGCTGTCGGGATACTCTGCGGCGATGCGCGCATACAGGTCGGCTGCACGGCCTGGCTGCTCATTAGCGGCCAGATACCGTGCGGCAAGCTGCAACGCTTGCGGAGCATCGGGGTGCCTGGCATACCGCGAGGCATAGAGGGTGTACACCTTGCTCGGGTCGCCGTTATTCTGCTTGACTACGTCAGCCTTGGCGAACCAGACCTCGGCAATACGGCGCTGTGTCACTGCATCCTCGAGCTGGCCGCGTTGGCTGTAGAGTGTGATGGCACGATCGAGCTCTGCCAACGCTGAACGGGGCTGGCCTCTCGCTGCAGAGATCAGGCCGCGCAGCGCGTATGCCTCGGCACGGTCGGCATCGCGAGTCTTGAGAGCAGCCTTGATAGCATCCTCGGCCGCTTCGTTCTGATGGCTATGGTAGAGTACGCGCGCCTCGATCAGAGGCTCAACGAGCGACACTGGTTTGGCGTCGTCGTCATCCTCTTCGCCTTCGGCCGCCAGCTCTCGAAGCACCAACAAAGCCTGTTGTCCGGCTACCTGGTCGGGATACTCGACCATGGCCTGCCGCAAGATAGCGAGAGCAGTCTCGTCGTCACCGATACTCAGGAGCGTTCGCGCTCGCTCGACCTCGATCATCATCCTGTAGGCAGGCTGCACGGCGAATGACTGAATCTCATCGAGGGCCGCCAACGCCAGCTCCCACTGGTTGCTCATACGCGCAAGGCGCGCCAGCTCTTCGAGAACCTGCGCTCGAAACGCCGCTGTAAGCAGGGCTGTATCGATCTGCTGTAGCCGGCGCAGGGCCTGGCTCTCGTCTCCTGCCTGAACGTTGGCGCGCGCGGCGCGCCAAAGCACCTGCTCTTGAGCCGGAGGATCCAGAGCCAGGAGCATGCTATAGACATTGCTGGCAGGCTGCCACTGGCCAGCCTGCTCATAGGCGTCTGCCAGCATAGCGAGCGTCTGGTGCTGTAAGGGGCCCGCCAGCTCAGCCCAGGGCAGAAGCAGCGAGACACCAGCCGCAAGGTCGCCGTCGACGAGATGGGCCATGGCCAGGCACAGATCGACAGCCTGTGCGTCAGCGCCGGCCGCGCCGCGCCGCGCCGACAGCTGCTCAACAAAAGACTCGTGTTCACCGCGCTCATAGAGTCGGTATGCGTCGGTGCGCAGTCTCTCGTCAGCGATCAACTCGAAACAAACAGGCCAGGCAGACTCGGCCTCATCCACCTGGCGCTCATCGACCTGCGCGGCAGGCTCAACAGTCGCTGGCGCCTCGACGGTGGGCAGCGGAGCCTCGCTCTGTTCACTGCCGGCTCCTGTGGTCGCATCGTTGGGCGCCACCGCAGGCGCTGGGTTCGCGTCAAGCGTCGGCTTTCCGTCAGGCGACGTTGCGCAGGCAGCCAGCACCAGAGCCAACGCCATCGTCGCCAGCAAAGCACGCCATGCGGCCAGCCTTTGGGGGCAGCGGAAAGAGCGTCTGAGGCCTGAACGTGGTCTAGCCATGCGCTCGGCCTTTCGCAAGCTTGGCAACCCAAAGAATGCGCGAGGTCTCCTCGTGCGGTGGACGCAGAGAGAAGCAATCATACATCGCCAGCACCTCAAAGCCAGCATCTACCAGCAGCGTCGAGACATGCTCAGGCGGATAGGCCTGCTCAGTGTGTCGCTCGGAACTCTTGGAATACAGCCCAGTGGCGCGATCGCGCTCGAACCAGGTCACCGTCACCGTTGTTTGTCGGCGGCTGGGGCTGTAACGTGTGTTAAAGGCCACCGCCAGATCGCCCTGATCGTCAAAGTACGCCTGCCCACCCCAAAACGTCTCGAGGGCAAACGCTGTGTTCATGTCAAAGAAAAAGAGCCCGCCCCGCGTCAGGGCCCTGGCAACCTGGCCAAAGACTGCGGAGAGATCGTCTGACGTGAGCATATAGTTCAGGCTGTCATAGAGACAGGTGGCCACGTTGCAACGCTCTGGCAAGGTAAACTCGCGCATATCATGCTGCATCCATATCGCCTCAACACCAGCGGCCTCGGCTTTACGCCGCGCCTCGGCCAGCATCTGCTCGGAACCGTCGATGCCCGTGACCTGATAGCCACGCCTGGCCAGCGAAACGCCCACAGTGCCCGTGCCACAGGCCAGATCGAGCCACCGTTTACCTGGTGGCGGAAACCGCTCCAGCAGCTCTTCGAGGTAGCCGATCATCCGCAGGCTAAAGCCCAATTGCCCCGAGGCGTCGTATACCGCCGCATAGCCGCTATAGATGCTCATTCCCTGCCCCCGTGCGAGTTGGCGCATTATAGAGAGGGCGACAGTCCAGCGTCAAGTTGTGCGCTCACTGGGGGTGCATAGACTATGGCCATGTTGATCAAGCCCGTTTCCTTGATGCGCGCGGACGTTGCCGAACTCCTTTATGTCGAGCGCAACTCACTCGGCGACAGCGACTATACCATCGACGAGGCGCTGGACGTTTTACGCTCACCTGCTCATCTGTGCCTGGGCTGTTATGTCGAGGAGGCGCTGGTGGGCTTCTTGAGCTGCATCGAGACGTGGGGCCCACTGGGGGCCCGCCTTGAGATGGATATGTTGGGCGTGCTCTCTGCGCA
>JAAYDS010000086.1 GCA_012729155.1 Chloroflexota bacterium
CACAGCAGCGTCTGCTGGCCTGGGCCTATCTGGCCCCCAGCGTGTTCGTGGCCAGCCGCAAGCCTGGCGAGGCTCTGGCGGCATTGCCGGCGCGGTCGGGGCTGTTCCGCTGTCCCGACTGCGGCGCTCAGCCCCTTGCGCTCGTGGATGAGGGCGCGAGCTGCGATGCTTGCGGCCGGCTCTGGCCGCTGATCAATGGTGTCTACTGCTTTAAGGGGTGATCTCGCTGGCCCGGCGGCGAGGCTTGGTCTTTGACGCCGCTCTGGCCTGACTCTATACTCTGCACGACGCATCGAAATGGGAGGGCGCGATGAAGGTATCATGTCTGCAAGAGAACCTCGCCAGAGGGTTGGCGATTGTTGGACGCGCCGTCGCCTCGCGTAGCACCTTGCCAGTGCTCGGCAATATCATGTTGGCCACCGATGAGGGTCGACTCAAGCTCTCGGCCACCAACCTCGAGATCGGCATCAATTGCCGGGTAGGCGCCAAGGTCGAGCAAGAGGGTGCCATTACCATTCCCGCGCGGCTGCTGCAAGACTTTGTTAACTCGCTACCCACTGAACGCATCGATCTGGAGCTCATCGCGCGCACACAGACGCTCAATCTCAAATGCGGACGATACGAGGCCAACATTCGGGGCATTGACGCGCAGGACTTTCCCGCAGTCGGCATCCCCGATGAAGATGGCACCATCATCTGCGATGCCGACGACCTGCGTGCAGTGATCGATCGCGTGGCCTTTGCCGCCGCTACCGACGAAAGCCGGCCTGTGCTCACTGGTGTGCTCGCCGAATTGGCGACCGATCGGGTGACCTTTGCTGCCGCCGATAGCTATCGGCTTTCGGTGGCCAGTGCGCCTCTGCGGCAGGGGCCTGCCAATCCCATCAATATCATCATCCCGGCGCGCGCCCTGCAAGAATTGCGACGCATCAGTGCTGAGGGTGAGACTATCGAGATGCGTGTGGCGCCCAACCACAGCCAGGTATTCTTTCACTTTGGCGACATCGACCTCGTGTCGCAGCTCATCGAGGGTACCTTTCCAAATTACCGACAGATCATCCCCTCCAGCTCCAACACCAAGACGGTTGTCAGCACCGGCGAGTTCTTGCAGGCGGCCCGTATGGCGGCCATCTTTGCTCGTGACGCAGCTAACATCGCGCGGCTCAACATTGTCCCGGGCGATGACGCTTCTGGCGATGGGGGTGCTGGCCAGATGATCGTGTCGGCCACCTCATCAGAGCAGGGCGATAACGTGAGCGCGTTGGATGTGCAGGTGGATGGCGCTCCCATTGAGATCGCCTTCAATGCGCGCTATCTCGTCGACGCGCTTGGCGTGATCAGCTCGGCGCAGGTGCAGCTCGAAACGCGCGATCCCTCGAGCCCGGGTGTGCTCAGGCCGGTGGGCGATCCCGATTTCGTGCACATCGTGATGCCGATGCACATCGCTCGCTGACGAAGCATGTACGTCAGCCACCTGTCGCTGACACAGTTCCGTAACTATGCGCGTTTGGAGATCGATCTCCCAGCGCGCATGCATCTATTTCAGGGCGAGAACGCTCAGGGTAAGACCAACCTGCTCGAGGCGATCTATTATCTTGCCACCACCAAAAGCCCTTTGGCCAGCTTTGACCGTGAACTGATGCGCTGGGAGGCCGACGACGAGGTGCTGCCCCATAGTTATGTACTGGGGCGGTTTGTGCGGCGTCAGCAAGAGCACGCCATCGAAGTGGCGCTGGTCAAAGAGCCGGTGATCAACGGTAACGGCGACAGTGGCCCGGTATTTCGTCGGCAGATCAAGCTGGATGGTGTGGTGAAACGCGCCATCGATGTCGTTGGGCAGCTCAACGTCGTGCTCTTTCTGCCCGAGGATATCGACCTAGTGGCCGGCGCCCCGGGTGGACGCCGGCACTATCTCGATGTGCTTCTCTGTCAGATCGATGCGGTGTATTGCCGTACCCTATCGCGCTATAACCGCGTGTTGACGCAGCGCAATGCCCTGCTCAAGCAGTTGCGCGATGGTTCGATGGGACAGGCCGAACTGCCCTACTGGGATGAGCAACTCTCGTCGTTGGGTGCCGTGGTGTTGAGCGCTCGTCTGCAGGCCTGCCTGGCTCTGGCAGCGCGCGCTGCTGAATATCAAGCGCAGCTTACCTCGGGCCGCGAGGCACTGGCATTACGCTATGAGAGCTCGGCGGCCGCTATGGTCACTGGCGGTTCCATCGCAGGAGATGCGAATCCTGAGGCTCAGAAGAGCCTCTTACGGCAGGCCCTCACAAAGAGCTTGGGCGATGATCGCATTCGTGGTGTCACTCAGGTGGGGCCGCACCGCGACGATGTGCGTTTTGAGATCAATGGCCACGATGCCACCATCTATGGCTCGCGTGGGCAGCAACGCACCGTGGCCCTGGCGCTCAAGTTGGGTGAGGTTGATCTGATGACGGCTCGCGTGGGCGAACCGCCGGTGCTGCTGCTGGATGACGTCGTCTCAGAGTTGGACCGTCTGCGTAGCGACTGTCTGGTGCAGACGCTCGACCGTGCTGAGCAGGTGCTGCTCACCACCACCGATCTCCATCATCTGCCGACGGCATTCCGCGAGCGCGGGCAGGTTTGGCGCGTCGAGCAGGGCGCCATCACCCCTCAGTAGTCGCTTTGGGCGCCTGCAGCGGTCGTTTCGCGGGGATGCCAGCGTTTCGGGGGAAGCGTTCGGGCGTATGGGCCATCTTTTCGATTACCACCAGACGGCGCTCTTCATCGCCCTGAACGAACAGCAGCTTGCTGCAGAGCAGGCGCCCTCCCAAGACGTCGACCGCATACGCCCCTTCCTCGAGTTCTGCGGCCACCTCTCGCCCTTTGGGCGCTATCATGCGGCCACCCACACGGCAAAGCGGCAAGCAGTACTCTGCCAGGGTGCTGATCGCCGAGACCGCTCGCGCCAGTACCACATCATAGTTCTCGCGATGGTCGGGTGAGTGTCCCATGTCCTCGGCCCGTACGCACATTACTCGCACATTTGCCAGCCCCAGGGTGCGCACGATGTGCTCGAGGAACCCAGCCTTCTTCTGGATCGATTCGATCAGCACAAAACGAGCATCGTGCATCAGGATGGCCAACGGAATGCCAGGGAAGCCCGCGCCGCTGCCCACATCGGCACAGCGCAGCGGCTGCCCCGTGCGTTGCAGCGGCAGATGGTTGGGCACATCTTGCCCAGGCCCGCCCGGTAATGCCAGCATGCACGTCAATGAATCGACAAAGTGGCGCTGTTGCACCTGTTCATAAGCGGTGACGGCAGTGAGATTGAAGCGCTGGTTCCAACTCACCAGTTCGCGATAGTAACGCTCGAACTGGGCCAGATGGTTCCTGTCGAGCGCAAAGCCGAGCCGGTCGGCGCCTTCGGCCAGCAGCTCCATCATGATGGCAAAAAGATCTTGCCCGGATTCATGATGTTCTTGGGATCGATGACTGCTTTGATCTGTCGCATCAGGGCGAGCGCTGGCCCGTGCTCGGCGGCCATGAACTCGGCCTTGGCCACGCCGATGCCGTGCTCACCGGCTATGGTGCCGCCTACGTCGAGCGCGCGACGCACCACTGCATCGCTTCCGGCCACTGCGCGCTCCAGTTCGCCAGGAATGCTGCGGTCGGCTATCACCTCGGTATGGATGTTGCCGTCTCCGGCGTGCCCAAAGGCGTAAATGGGCAGACCGATGTCGGCGCTCACCTCCTGGGTATATTCCACCACCTCACCAAAGCGCGAGATGGGCACACACACGTCGCCAGAGATCATCGCCTTGCCTGGATGGGCGAACTTGATCGAGTCACGGGCCTCACTGCGTGCTCGCCAGAGCTCGTCACGTCTCTCGGCTTCGAAGGAAACATCATAGCCCTGGCAATGGTTGTCGTCGCAGATCTGTTTGAGATAAGCGAGCTGGTCCTCGACGCCAGCCTTGGGGCCGTGGAACTCGACAAAGAGTGTGGGCGTCTCCCGGAGCCCGAGATTGTGCTGTCGATTCGAGGCGCGCAAGGTGTTGGCGTCCAGGATCTCGAGCGCCGAGGGCTCTAGCCCATAGCGTACGCTCTCATACACCGC
>JAAYDS010000467.1 GCA_012729155.1 Chloroflexota bacterium
ATATCAACGGTGCTCTCCTCACGCACCGTGCCCACAGTCACGAGTGTCCCGGCCGCCCATACCAGAGCAATCACCAGCGTCGCCAACTGAATACGCGGCAATGTCCCATCGAGCACTCGGCTGATAGCCAACGCAGCCGCCACTACACCCAACATATCGATGGCGCTCTTGGCGCCCGACGCCACGCCCCGGCGCCCGACGGGGACCAGATCGGGGATAAGCCCCTGCGCCGCTCCATGCAAGATGTTCGAACAGAGCTGCAGCATGACGTATCCCAGTGCCAGGCCGACAAAGCTATGAGCCAACGCCATAGTCCAGAGGCAGACCAGCCCCATGCCCAGACCGAGGAGCATCCAGGGGCGACGCCGGCCGAGGCGGTGCGCCGTTTGGTCAGATAGAGCGCCACTGAGCGGCTGCACCAACAGGGCCACCAGCAGCCCACCGAAGGTTAGCAGACCATAGCGCGTGTTGCGGGTGCCCTCGGCTTGGCTCAGCAGCATGGTCGGCAAGAGCAATGGATGAACTGCATTCCACAGAAACGAGGTGCCGAACCAAACAGCATTGAGGGTGAACAGCCGCCAACCCCTGCCAAACCTCGCGGATGTCAACGCGGTGCGGTGACGATGCCCTGGCGCCATCATGGCTGGCTGTGGGTGGCGGCAATGGTGGCGATTCCCTGACGGCTGCCATCGATCACCAGGGCGCGCAACAGAGGTAGGTCGCCCTGCAGTTGGGCCCCAGGCACGCGCCGACACCCCGTCAACGCCAAACCTTCAGCCAGTGTGCTCCAGTTCACGCCACCGTCCAACGAGGACAACAGTCGTACCCGGGCATCGCGGTGATTGGCCTCGGCTTGCCAGCAGACCGTATAGACCGCCTCAGGCAATACGAACCCTTGCCCACTGAGACGTACCCTCGGCAAAGCCTGCGGCTGCGTCACTAGCCGATGAACGGGCGAGTTTGCCACCGCTTGCTCACTGGCTATGAGCTCTGCGCGCAACCACACCTGGCTGGCGTTGGGCAGAGCGGTGACATCCCATACAAACTGACCTGAGGACGGCAACCCCCTGGCCAGTGAGCGCCACGTGTCTCTGGGTGCGGTGCGATACCATAGATCGGTGGTGGCATCCACAGGCGCGTTGGTGCTACTCCAGCGGATCGGCATTACAGAGCCGCTCGCCTTCTCGGGGGGAGGCGAGATTAGCGAAATGACCGGTGTCGGTCGCGTTTGAGATGCTGACCAAGGACCGGCCTCAAACAAGGCCGATCGATCTGATGCGCTGATGGCAAACCGCAGCCAGATCGGCCCGCTGAGATCGCTTTTCTCGTCCCAAACGTACCGACGGGCCCGGCCATCCAGCGCAGTCAGGTCATGCCAAGTGCGGCGACCGTCGTCGCTCCACCACAGACGCTGCTCAGATGGCGCTACCCCTTCGCCCGAGCTGAGCCGCCAGGTGATCACTGTCGCAGCGTCCCATGGCGTGCCAGGCTCGGGCGATAGCAGTTCCACAGACCAGC
>JAAYDS010000468.1 GCA_012729155.1 Chloroflexota bacterium
AGCCGCTGGCTCGCCCGTGCTGCCGAGCTGCCGCTCGTCGAGCCGATCGACGGCGATAATGCCGCCTCATTCATGGTGCAGGCTTTTGCCTGGTCTGAGGCCATCGGTCTGCCGGTGATCGTGCGGGTGACGCCCAGCCTGGTGGGCCGGCGCTGCGTGGCGGCGCCGCCCTGGGAGTTGCCCCCCTCTCACAAGCAGTTCGCCCATCGAGAGAACCGCTGGGTGGTGCTACCGGCCACGGTGGTGGCGCGTCGGCGCACACTGCACCGCAAGCTACGGCTGATGCGCCACAGTTTAGAGGCCTCGCCTTATGATCGTGCCACGTTACGTGGCTCTCTCGGCGTCCTCGCGGTCGGCGCCGCCTATGCCAAGGTTGTTGATCTGCTGGGCGACGCCGAAAGAGATTGTAGCCTGCTCGGGCTGACCAGTGTGCACCCCCTGCCCGAAGAGGCGCTCAAGCTGTGGCTGGGCCACTGCAGCCGGGTGCTCGTGCTCGAAGAGGGCGGCCCCTTTGTCGAGCATGGCCTGCGTGCTCTGGCCCAGAGGGCGCACCTGCGCACCCAGATCGCTGGTCGCCAAGACCACGTGCTACCCGAAGAGGGGGAGCTTTCCGGCCGCGATATCGCCATGGCGCTGCGCCGGCTAGACCCGTCAATCGCCTTGCCCGTGCCCGAAACGCTGGCCCGCGAGATGCCCAGCACCGCCGGGCTGTGCCCCCAGTGCCTCTATGCGCCTGCCTTTGCGGCGCTGGCTGCGGCGATGCACCGCACGGGCGGGAGACGACGCTATCTGGTGACGGGTGAGACGGGCTGCATGGTGCGTGCTCACGGCTCGGCGGTGAGGCTAGACGTCAAGTTATCGCTGGGGGCTTCGCTGGGATTGGCTCTGGGTCTGGCCGAAGCGACCGAGCGACAGCGTGTGGTGGCCCTCGTGGGAGACTCGAGCTTTTTCCACTCAGAGGTGACTGCGCTGCCTCTGGTCATCGATCGTGGGCTCGACCTGACGGTGGTGGTGCTCGATAATGGCCTCACCGGCTTGACGGGCGGCCAGCCGCACCCTGGCAGTGCGCCACAGGGCCGGCCCACACGGCTGGCGGACTGTTGCCGCGCCATGGGCATCGAGCCGACGGTGGTGGTGATGGCCAGCGACGGCCAACAGGCGCTTGAGAGCACGCTGGCCACGGCCCTGACGCAACCAGGGGTGCGAATGGTGGTGCTGGAGGCGCCGTGCCCCCGCTATAACCCACTCGAGGTGGAGCGATTATGAGGTTCATACATGCAGCCGACATTCATCTGGGCTATAGCCAGTATGGCGAACGAGAGCGCTATAACGACTTTGCACGCGCCTTCTTGGGGTTGGTCGATGCCGCCATCGCTGCCGAGGTCGACTTTGTGTTGTTGGCCGGCGACCTATTCGATGCACGCGATATCGACCCGCGCACGTTGTTGGTGGCTGTCCGCGGCCTCGAGCGGCTGGCCGAAAGGGCAATCCCTGTACTGGCGATCGAGGGCAACCACGAGCGCGGTCATTGGCACGATGCCTTTTCGTGGCTTCACTACCTGGCGCAAATGGGGCTCTTGATCAACCTATCGCCCTGGTTCGAGGGCCAGCGACTGGTGCTCGCACCGTATGATCGGCAGGCGGCCCAAGGCGCCTACTATGACCTGCCCGGTAACGTACGTGTCTATGGCTGCCGTTACTATGGCGCCAGCACCGCGGCCATGGTGGGGCAGCTGGCTGCGGCACTGCAAGAGCAGCCAGAGCGTCCGCCCTATGCGATCATGATGCTGCACGCCGGTGTTGAGAACGTCCTGCCAGGGTTCGGCGGCCTCAGCCACGCGCAACTCGCGCCCCTGAGGTCATCGATCGACTATGTGGCGCTGGGGCACATCCACAAGCCTTTTGAGCACAATGGCTGGCTGTACAACCCCGGCTCCCTCGAGACCAACAGCATGACAGAGGCCGACTGGCCTGAGCGCGGCCACTACCTGGTCGAGATCGACCTTGAACAACGCAGTCATACGGCACAACTGGTGCCCGGCGCCCGCCGTGAGTTTGTGCGGCTCAATCATGACCTGACGCCCTATGGAACGCCGACTGAGGTCGAGCGGCAGGTGGGTGCCTACATTGCCGCCGAGGCCCAGAGACGGCGATGTGAAAGGCCGGTGGTAGAGCTGACGCTGACCGGCAGTCTGGGTTTTGCTCCGGGTGATCTGCCGCTTGAGGTGTTGCGCCTGACCATCCAAACACACTTTGACGCCCTGTTGGCTCGTATCAACAATCGCGCTGTGCCACCGGGTGACCCCCCTCCGCCGCCAGGCATCAACGTCGAGCGACATGTGCTGCAGCAACTTATCGAGCGCGACAACCGCTTGCGCGCCAACAGCGAGTTCTGGACCGACACGGTGCTGCAGTTCAAAGAGATGGCGCTGCGGCACGAGGCGTCCGAGCGGATCGTGGCGCAGGTGCGCGATCTTTTGGCGCAGTATGGCGAGGAGTTGGGCTGATGCAGATCATCCGCGTGTCGTTGGAGAACTTTCGCAGCTATCGAGAGGGGCTGGTCGACTTTGTGCCAGGCGTGAACGCTATCGTGGGCGCCAACGGTGCGGGCAAGAGCACGGTGCTTGGGGCCATTGGGCTGGCGCTGTTCAACGCTCGTCCGCCGTCGATTCACAACGAGGGCCTGGTGCGTGAGGGCGCCAACAGCGCCACGGTGACGGTCGAGTTCGAGTCGACGCTGGATGAGCGCCGCTACGAGGTCGAGCGACGATTGGGGACGAATGCCCGCTTTCGCGTGTACGATATCGAGATGGG
>JAAYDS010000087.1 GCA_012729155.1 Chloroflexota bacterium
CGATGATCACCCAGACGGCGTTGGCGGCCAGGTACCAGGCCGCAAAAGCGCCGCCGATCTCGGGAATTAACGCGAGCAGCGCCCAGGGCGCGAAGACAAGCAGGAAAACAAGCAGCACGCCCGCAGCCAGTTGCGTGCGGTAGCGTGGGTCAGGGCGAAAGACACGCGTCGATTCCATCGCGCCAGCTCCTTTTGGGGTTGGTCATCATCTTCGATACGCGTCCAGCCCCACAGGGTTGCGCCTGTGATGGCGGCGATGGGGTTACTCTCCTTCAGGGGGCAAGAGCAGCCGCACCAGCCGCCACACTCTGGCCCAAAGGCTGGGGCGACGTGCAGGCGCCGCATCGACTAGCGGCCGACGAGCCCTCCGCAGGTGCGCAGCGATCAGCGCCACTACATCCTTATGATCGCGCAGGCCACGGCCCTGACGGAGAGCGGTCACCACCGCCGCCCAGGCATCCATCACCAGATCCTCGGCGTCATCGGGTGGCAGGCCCTTGGGCAAAGACGCTCGGATCAGGGGGTCGTAATGGCGATAGAGGCGGTCGAGGGCGGCCTGCCCTGCGGCATCGCTCGACTTGGCGTCTGCCAACAGGGCACGCAGTTTAGCATCGCCCTGTGAGGTGCGGGCGGCCATCAACGTATCTCCAGAGCAGGCTCGCGCTTTCGCGGCCGGTGTGCGCTGACCCATACGCCTGTGAGGGCCAACAGGCCGCCCAACGCCTGCCAGAGCGATACGCTGTCGCCGGCCAGCAGGGCGATGCCCAGGCCCATCACCGGCACAAGGTTCACAAAGGTGGTGGCGGTGCTTGCCTCGAGCACCTGCACGCCCATGTTCCAGAACCACATCGTCAGGCCTGAGGCGGCCACGCTGAGGTAGAGCACCGCGCCCACGGCCAGCAGGTCAGGCTGTGGCAAGCCAGCGCTCGCCGTCTCCCAGACTGCAAAGGGCAGCACCATCAAGATGCCTGCGCCAAAACTGCTCACAGTGACGCACAAGATGTCGCGCCCAGCCGGCACCTGCTTGAGCAGCAGAGTATACACGGCCCAGGCGGCCACGCAGCCCAGGATCAGCAGGTTGCCCAACAAAGGGTTGGGCGCAGTCGTCGCCGTATCGGCACCGCCAACCAGGGCCGTACCCAGTACCGCCAGCGAAATGCCCAGCCATTGTGTGCGGCGCAACCGCTGTCGCTGCACAGACGCCTCGAGCAGCGCCGTGGCGATGGGCACACCGGCAAGGATCAGCGAGGCGCTGGCTGCGCTGGTATAGGCCAGGCCAAGGTTCTGCAGCATGTAAAAGAGGGCCAGGCCCGTTAGCCCTAACAACAGACTATCGGGGCGCAGAATCTGCCGCAATCGAAAACCACGGCGCCAGGCCAGCGGCAGCAGCAGTACAAAAGCGATGCCAAACCTCAACAACACCAACTGCACTGGCCCAAAGTGGCGCATCGCCGCCTGCGTGATGACAAGCGTCGATCCCCAGATGAGCACTGTGATCGACAGCAACAGCGCTCCCCGTCCGCGGCTAATGGTGCACCTCCTTGGGCCACTGGGTGCAGCCCACCGGCACACCGGCCTGCTGATCGCGCGAGCAACCATCGCACTTGATGCAACTGATGATCTCGTGCTCACGGCCCTCGCGCACCTTTGTGGGCCA
>JAAYDS010000088.1 GCA_012729155.1 Chloroflexota bacterium
GGCGTGCGTAACCACGTCGCCATCATCCCCACCTGCGGCTGCGCCAGTCGAGCGGCCGAGCTGATTGCGGCGCAAGTCGAGGGTGCCGTGCTGCTGGACTATACCGGGGGCTGCGGCGAGACCGAGGCCGACATCGCTGTGGCGGCCAGGCTACTGGGGCAATATGGGCGACACCCCAATGTGATCGGGAGTGTGCTGGTGAGTCTGGGCTGCGAGACCATGAACGCCCAGGCGTTAGCAGAGAGCATTGCCACCGGCGTTGCGCCCACCGAGCTGTTGGTGATTCAGCAGGTGGGTGGCACCCGCAAGACTGTCGAGCGCGGTATCGAGATCGCGCGCGGCATGGTGGCCACAGGGCGCAGCCTGCGACGCGAGCCCTGCCCACTGAGCGCACTCACCGTGGCGCTCGAATGCGGCGGTTCCGATGCCACCTCGGGCATGGCCGCCAACCCCGCCATGGGCGCCTTTAGCGACCTGATGGTGGCTGCGGGCGCCAAGGTCATCTTGGCCGAGACGAGCGAGCTGCTGGGCGCCGAGCATGTGCTCACGGCGCGGGCGGCCACACCGGCCATCGCTGCGCGGCTGCTCGAGGTCATTGACGCCTGTGAGCGCTTTCTCAAGGCTACCGGCGAGGATTTTGTCAACAAACAGCCCAGCCCTGGCAACATTCGTGGCGGCATCACCACCGTCGAAGAAAAGGCGCTCGGCGATGTGCTCAAGGGCGGTACCACGCCGGTGGTCGAGGTGTTGGCGTATGGGCAGCCGCCCTCGCTGGCGGGCCTGTCGTTCATGGATACACCCGGCAACGACCTCAGCTCGGTGACGGGCCTGGTGGCCGCCGGCAGCCAGCTGGTGGTGTTCACCACCGGCCGCGGCAACCCGATGGGCAACGCCATTGCGCCGGTGATCAAGGTGACGGGCAACGCCCACACCTATCAGCGCATGCAAGAGGATATGGACCTGGACGCCAGCCCGATCATCACAGGCGAGGAGACGGTGGCCCAGGTGGGGCGACGCATGTACGAGCTGTCGCTGCGCGTCATCGCGGGCGAGCAGACCGCCGCCGAGGTGCTGCAGCATGGCGAGTTCATGATGCTGCGCCAGGGGCCAGTGTACTAGGCGGCTGACGAGAAAAGACACCACCGCGAAAGGCTCGAGCCCTCGACGGTGGTGTCTTTTTGCCGAGCGGGGTTACTTTTTCCAGTCGTAGGGTAGCAGCTCTCGCAGGGGCAGCACGGTGTTCTCGGCCACCATTACCTCGGCATCGAGGTTGTCGGTGTGAAGCTGGCTGATAAACTCGCGACAGCGGCCGCAGGGCGGCAAGATGCCCCCATCCCAATCGACTGCGATCATCTTGAGCACGCGCGAGCCGCCCGCTGTGACCATAGTGGCCGCAGCGGCATGTTCGGCGCAAAAGCCCATTGAGCAGGCCGTATCGATGCACACGCCGGTATACACCATGCCATCCTCGGCCAGCAGCGCTGCGCCCACGCCTCCCGCCTCAGCCATCTCTGACAGCCGGCGCGGGTTGATCACCGCCTTGGCCCGTTGGTAGAGCTCGTCAAAGGTCATGGCTGCGCCTCCAGGCAGTGCGCCGCTCAGTCGCGCAACTGCGGGAACAGGATCACCTCACGGATCGACACCTGATCGGTGAGCAGCATCACCATGCGGTCGATGCCAAAGCCCAGCCCGCCGGTGGGCGGCATGCCGTGCTCCAGCGCCAGGATGAAATCCTCATCCAGCGGCTGCGTCTCATCTTCGCCCTTGGCGGCGGCCTGCGCCTGCTGCTCAAAGCGTGCACGCTGATCGAGCGGGTCGTTCAGCTCGGTAAAGGCGTTGCCGCACTCTAGCCCGGCGATAAAGAACTCGAACCGCTCCACCAGGTGGGGCGCGTCGGGCTTCTTTTTTGCCAGCGGCGAAATGTCGATGGGATAGTCGACGATGAACGTGGGTTGCACCAGGTTCGGCTCGACGAACTGGTCGAACAGCTTTTCCACCGCCTTGCCCCAGGTGGGTTGGGTGGCCAGGTCGACGCCTCGTTCGCGGGCCGCGGCCACCAGGCCGTCGAACTCGCGATGGGTCTCGATATCGATGCCTGCCGCCTCAAAGATGGCATCGCGCATGGTGATGCGCCGCCAGGGGGGCGTCAGGTCGATGGTCTGGCCCTGATAGGTGATCACGGCTGTGCCCAGCACCTCGGTGGCCACCTGACTGTACATCTGCTCGACCAGCGCCATCATATCGTGATAGTCGGCGTAAGCCTCGTACACCTCACAGGCGGTGAACTCGGGGTTGTGCCTGGTTGAGACGCCCTCGTTGCGAAAGTTGTGGGCGATCTCGTAGACTCGATCCAGCCCGCCGATGATGAGCCGCTTGAGGTAGAGCTCGTCGGCGATGCGCAGATAGAGCGTGCGCTCCAACTCGTTGTGGTAGGTGGTAAAGGGCCGTGCGTTGGCGCCGCCATAGATGGGCTGCAGCGTCGGCGTTTCGACCTCGAGGCAGCCGCGCCCATCGAGAAAACGCCGCACTGCCGAGATGATGCGCGTGCGCTTGACAAAAACGTCGCGCACCTCATCGTTGGCCAGCAGGTCGAGGTAGCGTTGACGATAGCGCGTCTCGGTGTCTCGCAGGCCGTGCCACTTTTCAGGCAGGGGGCGCAGCGCCTTGCCGAGAAAGGTCCACGCCGTCACACGTACGGTGATCTCGCCGGTGCGCGTGACGAATAGCTCGCCGGTGCACTGGCAGAAATCGCCCAGGTCCACCTGCTGTCGGAAGACATCGTAAGACGACTCGCCCAGCACGTCGCGTTGCAGATAGATCTGAATGGCCCCCGAGCTATCGCGCAGGTGCGCAAAGGTCGATTTGCCCATAACACGCACCGATACGAGCCGCCCTGCCACGGTGACCGTTGGCTGCTGCTCGGCATCGGGCACATGAGCGGCCAGCGCCTGTGCCGCGGTGTGGGTAAGGCAGGCGCGCGGCGGGAAGGGGTCAATGCCCAGCTCACGCAGACGCTCCATTTTGCTGAGCCGCTGTGCGCGGCGTTCGTCGGTCTCGGTCATGGTGCTGCTCCTGTGAGCCTACTCGACCCGTAGAATACGCATGCGGATGGTGGCCCGCGGCGTGATGGCCTCGACGATCTCGTCTTTGCGGTGGCCCAGCAGCGCTTTGCCGATGGGCGATACATCAGAAATGCGCCCGCGGCTGAGATCGGCCTCGGCCACGTGCACGATCTGATAGGTCTCGGGAGGGTAGCCCTCCTCTTGCACGGTGACGGTCGAGCCCAGGGCCACGCGGCTGCTGTCGCTGTTGGTGAGAGGGCGGGCCGCTTGCAGCTTGGCGCGAATCTCAGCGATCTGGCCCTCGAGCATGGCCTGCTCGCGCTTGGCCTCGGTGTAGCCAAAGTTCTCTGAGAGGTCGCCCTCCTGGATGGCACGTTTGAGTTTTTCCGAGATCTCTTGTCGGCGCACCGTCTCAAGATGCTCGAGCTCTTGCTCCAGCTGGGCAATGCCCTCGGCAGTAAGATAGATCGGCTTGAACGTCATAGGGGCGCTTCCTGACTGCAGGGTGAAAAAAGGATAGAAACGGCACGAGCCAGCGTCTCCGCTGACTCTACCGGATTATAGTCGTCTGCAAGAGCCATGGCAAACGTCTTGTTGTTGTTTAATGCACTTCTTTGTGTTATAGAGGTATTTTGTCGCGCCTGGCTTTGACACACATCGGCGTTTTATGTATGCTCAACAACGGTCGGTCGTGCTTATCTCGCGATAGGAGCGGGCACCATGCCCATCATTCAGGATGTTGGCGAGCGTATCGCCAGCAATGTCGAGAAGGTGATCATTGGCAAGCATGACGAGGTGCGCCTGGCATTGGTGGCGCTGCTCTGTCAGGGCCATGTGTTGATCGAGGATGTGCCAGGCGTTGGCAAGACGATGCTGGCCAAGGCCCTGGCCAAATCGGTTGGCTGCACCTTTCAGCGCATTCAGTTCACGCCCGATCTGCTGCCGAGCGATATCACGGGCATCTCGATGTTCGATCAGCGCACGCAAGAGTTCCAGTTTCGGCCTGGGCCGATCATGGCGCAACTGGTGCTGACCGATGAGATCAACCGCGCTACGCCCAAAACCCAGTCGGCTCTGCTCGAGGCCATGGAAGAGCGCCAGGTAACGGTCGATGACCGCACCTATCGCCTGCCCGAACCCTTCATGGTGATGGCCACGCAGAACCCCATCGAGTACGAGGGCACCTTTCCACTGCCCGAAGCGCAGCTCGATCGCTTTCTGATGCGCATCACCCTGGGGCACCCGAACAGAGAGCAAGAGGCACAGATTCTCGATGCACAGCGCTATCGTCACCCTATCGAAGACATTGAGCAGGTGGTGACGGTCGAGGAGCTGCTGCAGGCGCAGCAAGAGATCCACGATGTGTATGTAGACGATCTGGTCAAGAACTATATCGTAGCGCTGGTGCATGCCACGCGCGAGTATCCCGACGTCTATCTGGGCGCCAGCCCGCGCGGCTCGTTGGGGCTGTACCGCTGCGGCCAGGCCTGGGCGGCCCTGCAGGGGCGCGACTATGTGATGCCCGATGACATCAAGCTGTTGGCTGTGCCGGTGTTGGCGCATCGCATGATCATCAGCCCGTCGGCACGCATCCGCAACGTAGACACGCGCGCCGTCGTCGGGAATATCGTATCGGCCGAGCCAGTGCCTGGCACCCGGGCGCGCGCGGGCAGCCGTCAGTAGGGCCCGAGAGATGATCGAGGTCCGTAGCGCCACCGTCGCCGACGTGGCCCTGTGCGAGCGCATCGAGCCGACCTATCGCACGCGCCACGTATGGAAGGTGGAGCATCAGGTGGGCGAGGGGCTCTTTTCTGTGGCCTTTAGGCGCGCGCGCCTGCCGCAAGAGATGCCTGTTGAGGCTCCCCATGGCGGTGATGACCTGTTTGCGCTCTGGCAGCGTAGCCGCTGCTTTATGGTGGCCGAAGACGGGCATATGGTGGTGGGTTACCTGGTGCTCTATCCGCGTCAGGAAAGCGACGAGGGCTGGGTGAGCCACCTTCTGGTGGCTGCCGGCTTTGAACGCTCTCGAGCAGCCACGCGGCTGCTCGAGAGCGCCGAGGCCTGGGGGCGCAGGCAGCGCCTTATGAGCATCACCGTGCCGGCGCAGAGTCGCAATGACCCGCTGATCCAGCTCCTGATGCAGCGCGGCTATGCCCTGCGAGGGTTCATGGAGGCCTATTTTGGCCACGGCGAGGCGGCCTTGCTCTTTTCGCTGACGCTTCAGGCGTAAGCCAACTGGAGCCCTGCGGCGCCACAATTGACACCGATGGCCTGTTCGAGGTATAATCCGCAGCCGTATATCGGGGCCCGCGGGTCCCGTTCTGTTGTGCAAACGGTGTTTGAGGAGATACAGCGATGTCTACCAAGCGAACCTGGCAGCCGAAGAAGCGCCGCCGTATGCGCGTGCACGGCTTTCGTCAACGCATGTCTACCCGCAATGGCCGTCGCGTGCTCAAGGCGCGCCGTGCCAGGGGCCGCCGCGAGCTGACGGTGCAGCGCACGGTCAAGCTCTAGTCACCGCGTCCTTGTGGAGCTAGGTGCTACCCAGGAGATATCGTCTGACCCGCTCTGAGGACTTTGCGCGCGTGCGAGAGCAGGGTGATTGCTTTGCCAGCAGGCGTCTGGTATTGTGCTGTCACCGTGGTGGTGCAGAGCAGGTGCGGATCGGTTTCTCAGTGAGCAAGCGAGTGGGCAAGGCAGTGGTGCGCAACCGCGTCAAGAGGCGGTTGCGCGCAAGCGCCTATGCGCTGCGTGAGGTTATCGCCCCCGGATGGGATCTGGTTGTGATTGCACGGCAATCGGCCGCCGTGGCCACGGCGGCCCAGTTGGGCGCCGAGCTGGATCAGCTTTGCGGCCGAGCGCGCCTGCTCAAGGGGAGCGTGCATGCCACCTAGAGGGGGGCTTGCCAGGCGAGCAGCGCTGTCTGGCATTCGGTTTTATCAGCGTGCTATCTCGCCCTATTT
The DNA here is from genome assembly GCA_012729155.1 of Chloroflexota bacterium. Taxonomy (GTDB): domain Bacteria; phylum Chloroflexota; class Anaerolineae; order UBA1429; family UBA1429; genus JAAYDS01. Next base: position 6,026 of record JAAYDS010000088.1, read on the forward strand.
GCCCCCGAGTTGTCGCTATACTCCCACCTGCTCGGCATACACCCTCGAGGCCATCGAGCGGTACGGACTGGTGCGCGGGGGTTGGCTGGGTATCAAGCGCTTTTTGCGCTGCCATCCCTTTCACGCCGGGGGTTATGATCCGGTGCCATGACGACGCGCCAAGGCGTCTGCAGTTTGCAGGGAGGTCTCGTCTAGTATGATCAAGCGTCGAGCAGTCGCTCTGGTGCTGATGGTGGTTGCAGTCGTGTTAACAGGGTGTATGGGCCAGGGGGCCGTGACGAATGCGGGGTGGACTGTGGCGGCCGAACGCGACGGCACCGTGTATACCGCACTGGCTACCGGCTATGTGCTGGCCCTGGATGCACAGCAAGGGTCTCTCATCTGGCAATACCCCGAGACGCAGGCTGCCACTGGCGTCGGGTGCAGCATCGCTCGCCCCGCCGATGAGCAACGCGCGGGCCCGCTGGATGCCGTCTATGGGCCGCCGTTGGTGCTGGATGATGTGGTCGTGGTCGGCTCGTTCGATGGTAACCTGCAGGCGTTCGATCGCCTCAGCGGCGAGCCGCTATGGAGCTACACTGTCGACCAGGCCATCATCGGTTCGGCGGTGGAGGCCGACGGTGTGCTCTACTTTGGGTCATCAGATGGCAACGTCTATGCGATCGATGCGGCCACGCAAAAGCCGGTTTGGGCGCAGCCCTTCCGCACGCGTAACCGGGTGTGGGGCGCCCCCGAGATCGATGGTGACCGCCTCTATGTGGCCTCGATGGACCACGCGGTGTATGCCCTTGACCGTACCAACGGGCAGCTCATCTGGGAGCGTAACCTGGGCGCCTCGGTGCCCGGCGCGTTGACACTGGCCGATGGGCGCATCTATGCGGGCAGCGTCGATCGCTATCTGACCTGCCTGAACGCCGATGACGGCACCGTGCTGTGGCGTAGCCCGCAGTACGAGGCCTGGGTGTGGGGCGAGGCCTTGGTGGTCGGCGATGGCGTCTACTTTGGATCGCTCGATGGCGCCATGCACGCACTCAACGTGGCCGATGGCGCGCCATTGTGGCCCGATGTGCATCTCGAAGGTGCCATCCGTGCGGGGCCCGCTTTGCTGGGCGACGCTATGCTGGTGGGCACCGAGACAGGCTATGTGTACACCGTGGCCCTGGCTGATGGCGTCAACAGTCTGGTGTTCGGCGACCGCAAAGATGAAGAGCTTGGCGCTGTGCTCTCTACGCCGGTGGTTGAGGGTGATCAGGCCTATGTGACGACCGCAACAGGCCGTGTGGTGGCGCTTGATCTCACTCAGCGCGACCCGGTGCTGTGGGTCTATCCACCAGTCGAATCGAAATAGAGCCCAGGAGGTCTACCGTTGGCACAGCAGGCTGCACAGAGGCCGCAGGTTGATCCCAAGCAGTTGCGCAAGTCGCTCCTGACGTGGGGTATCGTCGCTGCGGTGGTTATCGCGGGCTCTCAGATCGGCTGGGGTACCATTTGGCACGAAGGCGTGATCCGCCCCATGCTGAACGCGCTGCTCTTTTTCTACGCTTATCTTGGGCGCAGTTTTATCGCGTCGATCGCGGCCATCACCATCTTGCTGCGGCTGCTCACCATGCCGCTGCAGATCAAGCAGATTCGTTCGACCAAGCGGATGGCCGATCTACAGCCGCGCATCGCCGAGATCCAGAAAAAGCACGCCGGCAATAAGGAAAAGATCGCTCAGGAGCAACAGCGTCTCTATCAAGAGGCCAAGATCAACCCCCTGGGCGGCTGCTTGCCAACGTTGATCCAGTTTCCGATCTGGATTAGCCTCTATCAGGGGATCAACTCGGTGCTGGCCGATACGCCTCTCGAGCTGATGAGCCTCGGCAAGAATATCTATACTGGCTTTAGCAAGGCCATCGAGGTCATTCCGTTGCAGTCGGTGTTCCTGGGTATGGACTTGGCCAAACCTGACCCGACGCGCCTGGTGCTGCCGGTGCTGGTGGCAGCCACTATGTGGCTGCAGCAAAAGATGATGACTCAGCCGAGCACCGATCAACAGCAGGCCTCGATGAACCAGACGATGCAACTGATGATGCCGCTGATGTTCGGCTATTTTACCACCCAGTTCGCATCGGGCTTGGCGCTCTACTTTGTCATCTCTAACGTGGTCGGCATCGCCATCCAGTGGATCGTCCAAAAGATCATTGACGCGGGCGATAAGGATGAATCCGCCGGCCAGGTCACCAGAACAAAGAAGGCTGGCAATGGCACCAAAACAGACTGAAGGCGTCGAGTTCACAGCCAAGTCTCTGGAAGAAGCCCTGGCGGCCGCTGCACAGAGCTTGGGCGTGCCCCAGTCCCGCCTCGACTATGAGGTGGTGCGCGATAGCACGCGATCCTTGTTCGGCCTGGTGCGCACCGGCGATGTGACGGTGCGCATCTCTGTTCGTCCTATCGCCACCAGTTCGGCAGTGGCGCAGGCGGTCGACAGGCTCCTTTCGGGCAGCGACTGGCCCACGCGCCCCAGTGCGGCCGATGATGATACGGCCGATGATACGGCCGACGCAGAAGACGACGAGGACGACTGGGACGAAGATGAGGATGACGAAGCGCTCGATCTCGATGACGACGAGCCCGAACAGGAAACTGTGGCCACCGCGGCGCCGCCGCGCAAGCGCGATCGTCAGGCAGACGACGTCGAGTCGGTAGCGACCGAGGTAGTGGCTACGCTTCTCGACAAGATGGGCGTGCTGGCTGCCGTTGAGGTGTCTGACCCTGGCGGCCGGGCCAGCGGCGCCGACAAAGAGAGCGCTCCGCTGGTGCTCAACCTGGTGGGCGATGATCTGGGCGTGCTCATCGGTCGTCGTGGCGAGACGCTGCGCGACCTGCAATTCCTCACTCGTCTGATCGTGAGCCGCCGGATGGGCGCCTGGCCCAACCTGGTGCTCGACGTTGAAGGGTACAAGTCGCGGCGCACCACAGCATTGCGCTCACTGGCAAAGCGCATGGCTGACCAGGTGCGGCGCACACATCAATCGGTGGTGCTTGAGCCGATGCCACCCAACGAGCGACGTATCGTCCACCTGGCGCTGCGTGATGACCCCGACGTCTTTACCGAGAGCACCGGCGAGGACGAAGCACGCAAAGTGCAGATTCTACCCAAGCGAGAGCGATAGCACGCTGTGGAGCTGGCACCACAGTATCTAGTCATCGGCAACGTCACCAAAGATCTTGTTGCCGATGGCTCGTTCAGGCTCGGAGGCACCGCCACCTACGCGGCCTTGACGGCTGCACGGCTTGGCTTGCGCACGGCGGTGCTCACCAGCTGTGAGGCTGAGCTCACCCCGCTTGCCAATGAGCCGAGCGTGTGCGTGCAGCGTGTCTCTAGTGCCAGCACCACGACCTTTGAAAACATCTACTCGGGCTGGTCACGCCGGCAGTTCATCCGCTCTGAAGCGGCCATGCTCAAGCCAGAGCACTTGCCCGTTGCCTGGAGGCATACGCCCATCGTGCATCTGGGGCCCATTGCCCACGAATGCGACCCCGCCCTGGCGCAGGCGTTGCAGAGCGATCTCTTGGGCATTACCCCGCAGGGCTGGTTGCGCATGTGGGATGGTGATGGATTGGTTTACCCGAACCCCTATGCCTGCGCCCCTGAGCTGGTCCGCTCTGCCGATGTGGTGGTTCTGAGCATGGAAGATCTGGGCAATGACCGAGCAGCCCTGGCTCACTATGCGCGGTTGGCGCGGCTGCTGGTGCTCACCCTGGGGCCCGATGGCGCGATGCTCATCCAGCAAGGCCGCGAGACGCGCGTGCCCGCCTTTGACGTGCCAGAGGCTGACCCCACGGGCGCCGGCGATGTCTTTGCAGCGGCCTTTATGATCCGGTACCATGAGACAGGCGATGCACTGGTGGCCGCCACCTTTGCCAACTGCGTGGCCTCGTTTGTTATTGAGAGCGTCGGGCCGGCCAACGTGCCCACGCGCGAGCAGGTGCAAAAGCGCCTGGCGCACGGTACGCTCAGAACATAGTCTCGTTGTTTGAAGGGAAGGGCCATGGGCCGCGTATATGCGCTTGCGAACCAAAAAGGGGGCGTGGGCAAGACGACGACGGCCGTCAGCCTGGCCGCTGCCCTCGCGCAGCGTGGCCAGCGCGTGTTGCTCGTCGACCTCGATCCGCAGGCCAATGCCACCAGCAGTCTGGGTGTCGATAAGAACGCCCTGGCCCGTTCGGTCTACGAGCTACTGCTCGGCGCCGAATCGGCCACCTCACTGGTGATGATTTCGGGCTTTATGGGGCTCGATCTGCTGCCCTCGACGCCTGGTTTGGCTGGCGCCGAGATCGAGTTGGTAGAGGCCGATGCGCGCGAACAGCGCCTCAGACGAGGCCTCGCAACCCTGCGCAACCGCTACGATTACATCCTGATCGATACGCCGCCCAGCTTGGGCTTGCTTACCCTCAATGCGCTCACTGCCGCCGATGGCGTCATTATCCCTGTGCAATGCGAGTACCTGCCGCTAGAAGGGCTGGCGCAGCTCTTGCGCACCATCGAGCTGGTTCGCCAGCGGCTCAACCCTGCCCTGGTGGTGCGCGGGCTGTTGCTCACCATGTATGACACGCGCACCAACCTCTCGCGGCAGGTGGTGCAAGATGTGCGCAGCCATTTTCCCGCTTCTGTGTTCTCTGCCATCATCCCGCGTAGTATCAAGCTGAGCGAGGCGCCCAGCTATGGCGAGCCGATCATGCTCTATGCGCCAGACTCGTATGGTAGCGCGGCCTACAACGCCCTGTGCGACGAACTACTGGCCGCCGATGGTGATGTAGGGGCAGCGCCAGGAGAGGACAGCCATGGGACGTAGACGCAGCCTCGGTCGTGGGCTCGATGCCCTGATTCCCGAGACGCCGATGCAGCCGAGCGGCCTGCGCGAGGCCTCGCTGGATGACATCTCGCCCAACCCGCTGCAACCGCGCAGCCACTTTGATGAGGCCGAGCTCCAAGAGCTGGCAGCGTCAATTCGCGAAGTGGGGCTGATTCAGCCGCTGATCGTGCAGGCATTGCCTGTAGAGGCCGGACAACCCCAGCGCTACCAGCTCATCACCGGTGAGCGACGTTGGCGCGCCTCTCGGCTGGCGGGGCTCGCTCGTGTGTCTGTGGTGGTCAAAGATGTGACGCCTCAAGAGATGCTCGAGCTCGCGTTAGTCGAGAACATCCAGCGGTCCGATCTCAACCCCATCGAAGAGGCCACAGCCTACCAACAACTGGCCGACGAGTTCGGCCTGACCCAGGAAAAGATCGCTGATCGTGTGGGCCGCAGCCGTGCCAGTGTGGCCAACACCATGCGACTGCTTCGGCTGCCCGACGAGATCACGGCAGGGCTACTCAGCGGCGAGATCAGCGAAGGCCACGCCCGCGCACTCTTGATGCTGGAAGATGGCGACGAGCAGACGCTGACCTACCGCAGTGTGGTGCGCCGCGGGCTGTCGGTGCGACAGACCGAAGAGTTGGTGCGCAGGCTGCAGAGCCCAGGCGAACGCACGGCAAGGCAGCCGCGGCGCAGCGTCGAGACCGAGGCGCTCGAGCGGCGCCTCCGTGAGGCCCTGGGCACCAAGGTAGAGCTGTATCGCAGCCGCAAGGGTGGGCGCGTGGTCGTCCACTTTTACTCTGAAGAAGAGCTCCAGGCCCTGCTCGATCTGTTAGCCGCAGAAACGCCATAGATAAGCAAAAAGGCCTACGCAGAGTGCTTGACAGTGCCGATTGGGCGTGCTATACTCCCCCCTGCAGTTGAGAGTCAATGATGGCTCTTGAGCAAGGCGCTCCGTCTGGGTCGGCGCCCACCGGCATCGGCCTTTTTTGACGGATTTGACAAGTGTAGAAAGTGGTCTAGAATACGCTCTTGTCGCCTCTGAACCAGAGGGCGAGGACGGGGCACACCACTGGGCTCTAATGCAGTCAAGTGCAAAAGAACACAGAGGTCCCAGACCGCGATTTGACAAGCAGTCAGTAGTAGGATATACTGGCCAACGCACCTTGAGAGGGGTGCGGAGCGCACCTTAACAACTAAAGAGTGACAAGTGTCCTGAGAAGCGGCCGGATAAGGCAAAGGAA
>JAAYDS010000089.1 GCA_012729155.1 Chloroflexota bacterium
AGCTTCTCGGGGCCACTGGCCTGGGGCACTGTGGCGCTCTCGCTTGTGCTGGGCATCGGGCTCTTTTTCTTGCTGCCCACTTTTCTGGTGGGCCTCGTAGACCACTACATTGAGGGCGACCTGCTCAGCAACCTGCTAGAAGGGCTGGTGCGGCTGGGCATCTTTGTGCTCTATCTGTGGGCCATCGCCCTGATGCCAGACATCCGCCGCGTATTCGCCTATCATGGCGCAGAGCACAAAACGATCAATGCCTATGAAGCGGGTGTGGAGCTAACCCCCGCAGCCGTGGCTCAACACTCGCGCGTACATACGCGCTGCGGCACCGGCTTTATGCTCATCGTTCTGGTGATCTTTGTGATCGTATCGACACTGTTGGGCCGGCCCGCCTTCTGGCTCCGCTTACTATCGCGCGTTGTCATGATCCCGATCGTTTCGGGGATTGCGTACGAGGTCATCCGCCTTGCTGCACGCTGGCATGATCGTTCGCGAGCTGTGCGCATCATCATGGCCCCTAGCCTCGCCCTGCAACAGCTGACCACACGAGAGCCATCGCTGGATATGCTCGAGGTGAGCATCGCGTCGCTCAAACTGGTGTTGCGTTCCGAAGACCTGGCCCCTGCCGATGCGACGCCCCACGATGGGCACCAAGACGCACCACTCGAGCCCGCTCTGACAGACCAGATCCCCAACGAGGAGCCCGCTCATGTCCTCTAAAGACGAACTACTCGCCAAGGCCAATCAACCCTCTGCCGAAGCCCTGCGGCTGCATCCCTTTTACCGCGGCAAAGTGCAAACGATGCTCAAATGCCCGGTGCGTACCTTTGACGATTTCTCCATCTGGTACACGCCCGGCGTCGCGGCGCCCTGCAAGGCCATCCAGGCAGACCCCAACCTGGCTTACGAGTACACCAACAAAGCCAACACGGTGGCTGTGGTCACCGATGGCACGCGCGTGCTGGGCCTGGGCAACATTGGCGCACAGGCTGGTATGCCCGTAATGGAGGGCAAGGCGCTGTTGTTCAAGTATCTGGGCGGCGTCGATGCCGTGCCCCTGTGCCTGGACACTGAGGATGCAGATGACATCATCCGCACGGTGCGGCTGATCCAGCCCACCTATGGCGGCATCAACCTCGAGGACATCGCGCAGCCCAAGTGCTTTCGGGTGCTCGACACACTGCGTGCCGACCCCACCATGCAGATCCCGGTGTTTCACGACGATCAACAGGGCACCGCTACTGTGTTGTTGGCGGGGCTGTTGAACGCTCTCAAGGTCACCAACCGCGACATCCGCAACACACGGTTCGCCCTGGTGGGGCTGGGGGCCGCCAACGTGGCCACGCTGCGCCTGCTCGAGGCCAGTGGCGTCGCGCTCGAACAGATTATCGCCACCGACAGCCGCGGCATCTTGCACCGCGACCGCAGCGATATCGCTGCGCAGGCCGAGGACTATCCCGACAAGTGGCGCGCCTGCCTGGGCAGCAACCCTGATGACGTACGCGGCGGCATCGCCGAGGCGCTGAGCGGAGCCGAGGTGTGCATTGCCTTCGCACAACCCGGGCCAGGCACCATCAAGCCAGAGTGGGTGGCAGGCATGGCGCCCGATAGCATTGTCTTTCCGTGCAGCAACCCGGTGCCCGAGATATGGCCGTGGGAGGCCAAAGAAGCCGGAGCCCGCATCGTGGGTACGGGGCGCTCCGATTTCCCCAACCAACTTAATAACTCGCTCGGCTTTCCGGCGATATTCCGCGGAGCGCTGGACGTGCGCGCTCGCACCATCACCGACGAGATGTGCTTGGCGGCTGCCGCCGAGATCGCGGCCTACGGCGAGGAGCTGGGCCTCGATGATGACCACCTGGTGCCCACCATGGAACATGAGGACATCTTTCCACGCGAGGCCGCCGCAGTCGGCGCCAAAGCCGTGGAGCAAGGCCTGGCGCGCAACAACGCCACCCGTGACGAGCTGTACACCATGGCACAGGTCAAGATCGCCGAGGCGCGCGACATGATCACGACGTTGATGGCATCAGGCGGCATCCGCCCTGTGCCCGAGATCTGAGCGCAGTCAACGACAACGGGGCGAGCCATTAGGCTCGCCCCGTTCTGTTTTTGTGCGCCTGGGGCTGTTTACCAGACCAGGGTCGCCGTGAAGGGGTGCGAGAGCGGCTGTCTGCCGCCGGCAAAGGCGTCGTTTTCAGCGATCAGGATGGTAGACCACTCGGACAGGGTGAAAACCTCGTGCCAAACACCCGGCCCCACGCTCACCGGGCGATCGAGCAGAAAGGCCACGATATCGTCTTCCACCAGCTCGCCGGCGGGGTGCGCCAGCATGATGCACACTCCCTTGACAGGTGCGAACAGCTCCTGAGTGGTGTCGTGATGCTCCATATGCGTGGCCTCGTGGGCGCGCACCTTGAGGGTGGCCATGCGCCAGCCGGTGGGCTCTTCAGAACGCAGCAACACTCTGAAGCGGACCTGCTCGGCCTCGAGGTCTTCGTTATAGTCGATGACCGTGCCGTAGGGCGCAAATGTCTCGCGAGTGATGTTCTGGATCGGCAACGTCTTCATAGTAATGCATTTCCTCTCTAGCATAGTCTCGCAGAGCAGAGCCTAGATCACCTCGAGGCTGTCTTTGTCAGGCAGCTCGGGGAAAGGCGCTGTGGGCAGCGTCTGATACCAGAAGGCCACGGAGGCAATGTCATCCTGCAGCGGCAGGTAGCGCCGGCCCGAGCGCCAGCCAAGGGCCTGGATGGTGACCTGCAGGTCGCGCTCAAAGCGCACTGGATCGACGATGTGCCAGCGATACATGCCAAAGCGCATCTGCGACTTGTAGAGCGTGTCCGGTCGGATCACCTGACACAGCCCCGCATAGGGCGTGGTAAACTCCTCATACTCGTGCGTGACCTTGTTCTCAAAGTCATAGGAGCCACAGAAATAGTCCTCGGTGCCGGTGCCGCATATGGTAGGCCACCTGTCGTCACCATCGAGGTAGAATTTGATCTCGCCCTCCCCCCACCAGCCGCGATTGTTCACACCCCAAGCCATGTAGGTGCCCACATACTGCCCGTGGCCCTTGACGCCATCAAGGATGGTATAGACCTCTTTGTAGGGTAGTGGATTGACACGCCGGAACTGGGCGTGAAAGTAGGCGGCGTCCTCGGGCACATCGGTTAAGGTGTAGTTGATCTGGTAGAACAACACCATCGGCTCGGCGGCGATGTTAGTAAAAGTCATCCGGCAACGTTTGCGGAAGGGCATCTCCCAGTAGCAGTTGAAAGCGCTACCAGGGTTGACGCACACCGCCAACGAACTCAAGGGAGCGTACTCACCCCAGCCGCACGCGAAAAAGTCGCCGATGGGGCACTCGACCGAAGGCTGCTCCTGATCGTCCCAGTAGATGCGCAAGATGCTGAACCGCCAGTGGCCGGTGGGCGTCATCCAGATCTGCTGGATGGCACCAGGGCCCTGGATGTCGGCCAGCTCAAAGGTCTGGCCTGGCTCGATGCGCACACAAGGAGAGACCTTCCAGCCCTGGCCCAGATCTCGTGCTGCCTCGGCCCCCGTGCCCTCTGTGGCCATGCCGCCTGCGCCCTTGGCGCCGCTCATGTTCTCGGGGCTGATCGAACGCGTCTTGGCGCTCGACAGACGCCAGATGTTGCCCATACTCATGCCCAAGCCGTTGAATGCCATCTCGTCGCGCTCCTTGCTGTGCACATGGTTAGCGTAAGCATAGGCACAACGGTCATGGTCCGCAAGCGGCATCCGACAGGGGCAGACAAAACAGGCAGTTTGCGCCTGGCGCTCACCGCCCCTACACTGTGCGAAATCTCTGTGGAGCACAATCCATGCGTGTACAACTGGCCTATGGCAGCGATGGCTTGCTAGTCGATCTGCCCGATCACGCCGATGTCATCTATCCCCATCACCTGGAGGGCCTGCCCGACGAAGCCGAGGCCCTGCGTCAGGCGCTGCGTAGCCCCATCGGCTCGGCGCCTCTGAGCGCGTTGGCTCCGGTCGACGGCACGATTGCTATCGTGTTCAGTGATCTGACGCGCCCCATGCCCAACCGGCGCGTGCTGCCGGTGCTGCTCGCTGAACTGGCGCACATTCCAGACGATCAGATCGTGCTGATCAACGCCCTGGGCACGCATCGCCCCAGCACCCGCGAAGAGCTGGTGTGGATGCTGGGCGAAGAGATCGTGACACGCTACCGCATCGAGCAACACGATGCTTTTGACCCCGAGCGCCTGGTCCATCTGGGCGAGACGAGCCGCGGCATCCCCATCTATGTCAACAAGACCTACGTCGAAGCCGCCTTTCGCATCGTGACGGGCTTTATCGAGCCGCACATCTTTGCCGGCTTTTCGGGCGGCCCCAAGGGTGTCATGCCCGGCATCGCCGGCATCGAGACGATCATGCGCAACCACGGCTTTGATATGCTGGCCGAGCCCTCAGCCACCTGGGGCCATACGCATGATAACCCCATCTGGAACGAGCTGCATGAGGTAGCCACGGCGGCCACCGTCGACTTTTTGCTGAACGTCTCTATCAACCGCGACAAAGCGCTCACCGGCGTCTTTGCCGGCAACCTGGATGCTGCCCACGAGGCAGGCGTGGCGCACGTGCGGCGCTCGGCAATCGTTGAGGTGGATGAGCCCTATGACGTGGTGGTGACCACCAACACCGGCTACCCGCTAGATCTCAATCTCTACCAGACCGGCAAGGGCATCTCAGCGGCGCAGCAGATCACCAAAAAGGGCGGCGCTATTGTGGTTGCCAGCGAGTGTCGCGACGGCGTGCCCGAGTGGGGCGAGTATCGCACCATCGTGCTCGAGGGGGGCTCGCCGCAGGGCATCATGGAGTTGGTAGGCCAGCCTGGTTATCGCCGCCACGACCAGTGGCAGGCACAGCTGCAGGCCATGTCGCAACTTCACGCACGCATCTATGTGCACTGCGATGGCATCGCTGACGACGAGCTGAGGCGCATGTACTTTGAGCCGTGCCATGATGTGGCCGTCTGCGTCGAGGCGCTGCTACAGCAGGCGGGGCCGTGCGCACGCTTGTGTGTGCTGCCCGAGGGCCCTCAGACCATCCCGACGCTGCGCAGCCACTGACCGAGGAA
>JAAYDS010000469.1 GCA_012729155.1 Chloroflexota bacterium
CGCCCCACCCACCATGCCAAGATACTTGGTGATGGCGGCCGTCAATGACGTCTTGCCATGATCTACGTGCCCGATCGTCCCCACGTTAACGTGCGGCTTGCTGCGCTCAAATACCTTCTTGCCCATGGAATGAACCTCCTGCCAACCTCTGGCGCTGGTTAACCTGCTCTGAAGCCCACGATGGGAATTGAACCCATGACCACGTCCTTACCAAGAACGTGCTCTACCGACTGAGCTACGTGGGCACGCTCACAAAAACAGGTGGGCAGAGAAGGATTCGAACCTCCGAAGGCTGTGCCAACTGATTTACAGTCAGTCCCCTTTGGCCGCTTGGGTATCTGCCCACGTAAGAGAAGCCTAGATTGTGAGACGAAGGCTGAGCCGACGGTGGGACTTGAACCCACAACCGATGGTTTACAAAACCATTGCTCTGCCGGTTGAGCTACGTCGGCCGGCGTACCCGACATTATAGCTCAAAGAGCGGCTTGGTCAAACTGCTCCCGACGCGACATTATAGTGCGGGTCGGGTCTCTGTCAAATAAGAGGCTTGGTCTTGCTAGGCTTGCGTGCGCCGCGCCTGCCAGGCCTGGTAGAGCATGAGCGACCCCGCCACAGCCACATTGAGCGAGTTGATTTGCCCGCGCATGGGCAATCTCACCAGCAGGTCGCAGCGCTCAGCGGCAAGCCTGTGCAGGCCGGCATCCTCGCCGCCCAGCACCAACACCACCGCCATATCGAGATCGACGCGATCATAGTCCTGCGCGGCAGGGTGGTCTTCAACGCCCACGGCCCACACACCCTGGCCTTTGAGGTCTTGGATGGCGCGCACCATGTTGGGTACGATGGCGATGCGCAGGTGCTCTACCGCGCCTGCCGACGCTCTGCTGACCGCTGGCGTGATGTGCACCGCCCGTCGTTGCGGCAGCAATACCCCATGCGCGCCCACAGCTTCGGCGGTTCTTAGCAGTGTGCCCACGTTCTGCGGGTCTTGCACGCCGTCCAGCGCCAACAATAAGGGCGGTTCTGTCCGCTCCTCGGCCAGGGCCAGCATGTCACTTGTTGATGCATAGGGGTAGCCATCGCTCTCGGCAACGACCCCCTGATGGTTCAGGGCGCCGGCCAGCCGATCGAGCTGGTTGCGCTCGACATAGCTTACCGGCACCTCGTGCGCGACCGCCAGGGTCAGTAGGTCTGCCAGGGTGCCACGCTCTTGAGCCCCCCGTGCCACCAAGACGCGATACAGACGACGGCGACCAGCGCGTAACGCCTCATACACCGCGTTGCGCCCAGCGAGCACGTCCACCTATTGCACCGTCCAGGTGGTCCCGTCGGGGCCATCTTTTAGCTGCACACCCAGCGCCTGCAGCCCATCGCGGATGGCATCGGCGGCGGCCCACTGCCGCGCCTGGCGCAGGCTGGAGCGTGTATCCACCAGCAGACGGATTAGCCCATCGCTGAGCCCCACGTGCGCCTCGACCTCGAGCGTGGCCGGCATGATGCCCAGCACATCGCCCAAGAGACGCCCATAGAGAGCGTCTATGGCCTGCAAATCTGTCTGGCTCAACGGGGCAGACGCATTGAGCAGGGTGTTGACGTCTCTTGTCAGGTCAAACATCGCGGCCAACGCGCCGGCGCTGTTAAGGTCGTCGTCCATGCTGGCTTCAAAGGCGCGCCTGGCTTCCTCTAGGCGCGCCGCCAGGTCGCTACTGACATCGCCCGCGGGAGCTGTGGGGAGGCGGTGGCGCACTAGGCGCACGACGTCCATCAGCCGTCCCCAGCCCTTTTGTGCAGCCAAGAGCGCCTCGTGAGTGAGGTCGAGCGGATTGCGATAGTGCCCCTGCAAGATAAAGGTGCGGATGACCAGCGGCTCCCACTCGTCAAGCGCTTGAGCCAGAGTGACAAAGTTGCCAGCCGACTTGTGCATCTCTTCGCCACTGATCATCAACATGCCATTGTGTAACCAGTAGCGCGCAAACGGATGGCCGGTGGCCGCCTCGGCCTGCGCGATCTCGCACTCATGGTGCGGGAACTTGTTGTCTAGACCGCCGCCGTGGATATCGAACGGCTGCCCCAGGTACTTGGTCGCCATCACTGTACACTCGATGTGCCAGCCGGGGAAGCCCTCGCCCCACGGGCTTGGCCAGCGCATGATGTGCTCTGGGTCGGCGCGCTTCCAAAGCGCAAAGTCGGCGGCATCGCGCTTTTCGTCGAGAACTTGCACGCGTGTGCCGCTCATGGCCTCGTCGGTGCGACGGCCAGAGAGCTTGCCATAGCCTTCGAACGAACGTACGTCGAAGTAGACCGAGCCGTTGACCTCGTAGGCATGCCCCGAGGCCAGCAGTTGCTGAACCCAGGCGATCATTTCTGGGATGTGCCCCGAAGCGCGGGGTGAGATGCTTGGGCGGCCCACGTTGAGCCGGTCCATATCGCGAAAGTAACGATAGGTGTATTCCTCGGCGAGTTGCATGGGGTGTACGTGTTCGCGTTGCGCACCTTTGAGCATGCGATCTTGGCCGCTGTCGAGCAGGTGCCCCACGTCGGTGATGTTCTGCACATAGAGCACGTCATAGCCCAGATAGCGCAGGTAGCGCACCACTATATCAAAGTTGACGTAAGTCTTGCCGTGCCCCAGATGCGCGTCGTCATACACAGTGGGCCCGCAAACATACATCGTCACTCGGCCCGGGTGCAGGGGCACAAAGGTCTCTTTGGCGCGCGATAGTGAGTTATAGATTTGCAGTGTCATCTGACTCTCCTGTCTGTCAGGGTCGGTTGTCGGCAGACATGGCGCGGGGCGTTCAGCCCCACGTACAGATGCACCGGCGATTTAGCTCGACTGCAG
>JAAYDS010000470.1 GCA_012729155.1 Chloroflexota bacterium
ACATGGGCTACAGGGGCATCCAGGTGGTCAAGAAAGCGCGCCTGTACCTCGTCGGCGATGCGTGCGGCCAGGGCCATGCTGCGCGGTGCAGATTCGACGGTGAGCAGCACGCCCGTCTTGGCCACTGAAGCCCCCAGCGCGGCATAGTCCATCCCCAGGTAGTCGAGGGTGCGGAGGTCGATCACTTCTACGCTGATACCCTCGGTGGCCAGCTCAGCAGCGGCCTGCAACGCCAGCCGGCGACCCAGCAGATAGGTGGCCACCGACACGTCATCGCCCTCGCGGATGGTGGCAGCCTGGCCATACGGTAGCAGATAGTCCAGATCATCGTTGGGAATGCGTCCCTGATCGGCATACATCAACCCGTGTTCGATGATCAACACCGGATCGGGCAGTGCCAGGGCGGTGTTGAAGAGCCCCACATAGTCAAAGGGGGTCGATGGCGCCACGACGCGCCACCCAGAGAACAGGCCGAAATAGCCGGCAGGCTCCATCGAGTGCTGCCCGCCATAGCCGTATCCCGTGGCCACGCGGGTGCGGACCACCAGCGGAAAGCTGGCCCGCCCACCATACATATGGCGCAGCTTGCCGATCTGGTTGAATAACTGGTCTGACGCCATCAGGGCAAAGTCGGGGAACATGATTTCGACGATTGGGCGCATGCCCGCGAGGGCCAGGCCCCCGGCCATGCCAACAAAGCCAGCCTCAGAGATGGGCGTATTGATCAGCCTCCAGGGATATACCTCGGCGATGCCTCGCGTGGCACCGTATGCACCGCCTCCCAGGTTGGCCACCTCCTCGCCCAGTAACACCACCCGCTCGTCGCGCACCATGCTACGCAACGTCACGCCAGCGATGGCATCCACCAGCCGCGCCTCACGGGTGGCAGCGGCATCGTCGGGAGAGGCATAGCGCACCGCGTCGAGGGTGGTGTCCTGGCTGCGCAGGTCGCGGCTGATCGTCTCTGGAGCGGGCCAGTATGGGGCGGGGATGAAACGTTGCCCATCCTGAATCGCCGTACACGCGGCCAGCGCCTCATCCACCAGGCGATCAGCGGTTGCGTCGACTCGCTGCTGTTCGGCCGGCGTCAGCAGGCCGGCGGCCAGCAGTCTCTCGGGGAAAGTCAGCAGCGGATCGAGCTCGCGCCAGCGCTCCTCTTCCTCACGCGAGCGATAGCCATACGCGCTGCCACGCTGTCGGCCGGCATGGTGATAATGCCGATAGGTCTTGGCTTCGACCAGAAAGGGGGCTGGTGTGGCGCGCATCCGCTCGGCCGACTGGCCGACGGCCAGGTATGTGGCCACAGGGTCCATGCCGTCGATGATCCAACTCGAGATCCCGTTCCCCAGCGTCCGCAGCGCCAGGTCTGCGATCGCCGACGACTCGGTGGCACTGGTGCCCACGGCATACAGGTTGTTCTCCACAAGATAGAGCACTGGCACGCCCCAAAGCGCTGCCATGTTGGAAACCTCATGGAAGCAGCCCTGGTTGATCGCCCCGTCGCCAAAGAACGAGACCACCACTGTGTCATGGCCGCGCAGTCGCTCGGCCCAGGCCGCGCCGGTGGCCAGGGGGATGCCACCTCCGACGATGGCATTCGAGCCAAGGTTGCCCGATTCGCCGTCATACAGGTGCATCGAGCCACCTCGCCCGCCGCACCAGCCCTGCTGCAGCCCCATGATCTCGGCCAGCGTGCGTGTCACGGCGCGCTGCATGGGTGGGGTGGCATCGTCGCGTGACGGGTCATAGCCGTGCGGCGCATAGTAGACCATGGCTTTTGCCAAAAAGTGGCCGTGGGCGCGGTGTGTCGAGCCGATCCAGTCGCCAGGACGCAAGGCCAGCGCCACGCCGGCGGCCACCGCCTCTTGCCCCACGCTGGTATGAGCCGGGCCGTGCACCAGGTCGGCCTCTTTGAGGTCGAGCACAATCTCCTCAAAACGGCGGATCAGCCGCATGAGCTGCAACATCCAGAGTAACTCGCGCCGCGGAATCTGCTGCAGATCGCCGGGTTGAACCGTGAACCGGTGGCAGGTGGCCGGGCTTGAGAGTGGGGTCAGTTCGGGCATGGCCGACCTCATCGATCGTGTTCGGGTGCAGAGACAAGTGGATTATAGTCGTGTGGGCAGGGCATGTCGATGTGTGCCCCCAGGCATTGACACGCTTCCTGGAGCGCCCTAACATCCGACCATCTCGCCCTGATGGGTTGGCTGCAAGGAGGCCGTTGATGAAAAAGTGGAAGATCGCTCTGGTGGGTGCGGGTACCATTGCCAAGGATCATTACATGCCGCAGATTCAGGCCATGGAGAACGCCGAGCTGGTGGCGGTGGCAGACACCGTGCCCGACGCGGTCGAGTACGCCCAAAAAGAGTTCGGCATCCCCAAGGGCTACACCAACCTCGACAAGATG
>JAAYDS010000090.1 GCA_012729155.1 Chloroflexota bacterium
TCGCCCAGCATTCGGAAAGCCTCAGCGACGCCCTGGCTGGCCACGTCCACATCGATTCCCGCCTGCTCGGCGAACTGCGTGGTCGCTCCGAAAGCCTTTAGCTGCTCGGGACCGAGTTGACCACGGCCACCGAGCCCTTTGAGCAGATCGCTCAAATCAGGCGCCTCTGCGAGACCGACCGTCGCCGCCTCTTCTGCTTGCTGCGACACGCCCTCGCGCTCAGCCGCGCGCTTCTGCAGCGCCTGCAGCAATAGCGCCATGGCAAAGCTCACGATCATGGCCGCTACGGCCGGCGAAACGCCGAGCTTCTCGGCCAGCGCATTGGCGATACCACCCTGGGCACCGCCGGCAGGCAAACTAGGCGCCGCTTGTTGCGTTTGTGCGCCACCTCCTAGCAGGCCACCCAGTAGCCCGCCGAGGCCACCACCGCCCGTTAAGGCGCCCAGCAGCCCCATGCCGCCAGTCGAAGGGGCCGGTGTCTGGCTCTGCGCGACGCCACCACCCATTAAGGCGCCCAGCAGCCCCATACCGCCAGCCGAAGGCGCCGGCGTCTGGCTCTGCGCGCCGCCACCACCCAGCAAGGCCCCCAACAGGCCCATACCACCACCTGATGGTGCCGCTGCCTGGCTCGGCATGCCGCCAGACTGGTCGATGGCGCCCCCGCCAAGACTCCCGAGAATGCCGCTAAGGGCACCCAGGCCGGCAGCCTCATCGTCTTCGTCGGCATCGCCAGCGATCAAACCCTGTAGCAGTTCGTCCATATGCGAAATGTCCCCCCCAGAAGCAACGATCAGATTTTGGGCAGTGCCGTAGCGACCAGCAACACAACGCAGCCGGCCAGCGGCACCAACGCGAACAGGATGTTGTTGTTGATGAACGGAATGGTAAAGAGTATCGACAGCAATGACAGGATGGCGAGCGCCAGGGCGACAAACCAGGCGATCTTGGTGGGTGCTCCGAACTTCATAACCTTGCCTACTTGCATGGGTGAATCATCTAGAGCGCCCATCGCGCTCCTGTAAAGATGATGCGTCCAGAACTAAAAGTTGTCAAACCCAACGGCAATTCGTTCGCAGCAGCAAAACGCACCTTCACTTTTAGGTTACAGTTCGCCAGGGGTTGACAACCTGCCATGCCATGCCTAGGCTACCAGGCACGCGATATTGCAGCTCATGCCCTCACACGAAAGGCAGCACCTCGTGCAGCACAACCAGAGTCAATCGCCAACCACCCCACAGTGGGGAGCCCGCCGCTGGCTGTGGCCCTGCATTGCCGCGATGGGTGTGGCTGGCGCCATGGCGCTGGGCTGGTGGCGCACCAGTTACGGGCCTGCCGTGGGACCTGACGGCGTCATGTACCTCGAAACCGCCGAGAGCTTGCTCGCTGGGCGGGGTCTTTGGGCCGACGGGGTGCCGATGACGCACTATGGGCCAGGCTATCCGCTGTTGCTCGCCATTGCCGCGCTCGTGCAGGGCGAGGGAGTGTTCGAGAGTAGCCGCTGGCTGCACACCTCGCTGCTGGGGCTGAATGCGCTGCTGTTGGGCCAGGCGGTGCGCGCCTCCACTGGCCGCAGCGTGCTGGCCGGCGTTCTGGCGATGTTGCTGCTGCTAACCTGTGAGCCTGCGGTGCGCGCGCATCACACCATTGCCTCAGAGGCTCTCTTTGTAGCGCTGATGCTGGCCGGCCTGCTGCTGTTATCGCGCTCGCTCCGCTCGGGGGGGCATTGGTCGCTGCTGTTCGGGGCTGCGTCGCTGGGCCTGGCTATGGCCACACGCTATGCAGGTGTGGCGTTATTGGCGCCGCTGTTGCTCACGCTGCTCGCTCACCCCAGTACACGCCAGCGCCCGCTGCTGGCACTGCCTGCCCTGGTGCTCACCTGCTCGCCCCTGGGCCTGTGGCTGGCCAGGAATGCGCTGATTGGTGGCACGGCCACCAACCGAGCCCTGTTCTACCACCCGCCTAACAGCGGCTATCTGACCGACTTTGCCCGCGCACTACACGGTCTGCTGCTGTCGGTCGAGGTGCCAGGCTGGCTCGAAGCGCTGGGACTCGTGCTCGTCACTGGCCTCATCGCGGGCGCCCTGGCGATGCTGCACCGCAGACGCCCTCTCATCGCGGTAGCCCGAAAACAGCCCCTGGCGCTGCTGTGGTTGGCATTCGCTCTGGCCTATACCATCGTGCTGGCCGCCACGCGCACGTTTGTTGACGCCCAGACGCCAGCCGATTCCCGCATTCTGCTGCCACTCTGGATGGCGCTGGTTGTCATCATCATCTCGCTTGCCTACGCAGTGTCGCAGGCCACAGGCAAGCGCGCCTTCTGGTGGGCCCTGGTGCTAGTCTCTGTGGTCGCGATTGGCATCAACGGCACCTATACCTGGGAGCGCTCACGAAGCTGGCACCGCAATGGCTCGCGCTACAGTGGCAAGACATGGCGCCGATCACCAACCATCGCGGCGGTGAGCTGCTTGCCCACAGGCACTATCGTCTACTCTAACGGGTACGATGTGATCCGCTTCTTGACCAACCATGAGGCCCTGACCGTGCCGCGGCACACCAACCCGAACTCGCTGCAGCCTTACCCCGATTATGCCGGCAAACTCGAAGCTATGTGCCAGGCCGCGGCAACAGGCCGAGGCGTGGTGGTTTATCTCAGAGAGGTCACCTGGCGTGACTATATGCCCGACCGTGAGGCCATCGTCGACGCCTGCGAGCTAAGTGTGCTGCAGGAGCTGGATGACGGCATCATCTACGGCAGCGCCGACGCGAGATTGGATCAGACGCTGCGCTAGCGCGGTACGATGGCCGGCGCTGTCGACGGGCCCTCCTGGAGCAACTGCCGAGATCGACAGAGTAGGTCTGGCTATGGCCCGAATCTTTGGGACCAGTGCCTGAACGCGCACAAAAACCTTGACAACACCCCCTGTTATCTGCTATGCTAGCCGTTGTCTGATATTCACAGGAGGTCTACCCAGTGCATCTCGAGCGTCTCGTTGCCCACCTGAGCATTTGCGGCGTTTTTGCCGCAGTTGAGCGTGGGCGAGGTGCGCCTGAACGCTGAGTAACTCGCGTATTCGCGAGGCTCGGCCCGGGGCGCCAGACAAGTCCCGCGGCCGAGCCTTTTCGTTTCTTGCGACGGCCGTGGGAACCCTGCCCCGGCCGTCGTTTTTGCTGGCTGTGCAGGCGACCTGCCCGCCCAACATAACCCTATCATACCCTATCCGTTCGAGACACAAGGAGAAACAGCGTGAACCTCACATCGCAGACCGCTCGACGACACGGCCTCGTGTCACCAGACCCAGAGGCCCCTGGCTAGCACCATCGACAACCATCTTTTTGTGCATGAGGTCAACACCGTGAACAGTGCAAACCGAACGAATCTGCGCGCCTACGGCGAGCTGTTGGCGCGTTACGTCAAGCCTTACTCGCGCCAGGCGCTGGCGCTGAGTGTCATCTTGCTGGGCGGCATCGGCCTTTCTCTGCTGAGTCCGCAGATCGTAAGGCGCTTTATCGATCTGGCACAGGCACAGGCCGATCTACGCCTGCTGCTCTATGCAGCCCTCGCCTATCTGGCCATCGGGCTAACGGTGCGCGGCATGGATGTAGCCGTGGCTTATCTCGGCACTAACCTGGGCTATGCCACTACCAACCGTCTCCGTGAGGATCTGGCACGGCATTTGCTGGGGCTCGACATGGAGTTCCAGAACAGCCATACCTCAGGCGAGCTGATCGAGCGCATCGATGGTGACGTCACCTCGCTGACCAACTTTTTCAGCCAGTTTGCCGTGCGGTTGGTGGGTGCCTTTTTGCTGATGGCGGGCGTGGTGCTGGTGATGTTCATCACAGACTGGCGCGTGGGGTTGGTCATGGGCCTGTTTGCCTTTGGATCGCTAGGGCTCATGGTGTATCTCAGCCGTTACGCAGTGCACGAATCTGAAGAGGAGCGCCAGGCCAACGCCGAGCTGTTCGGCTTTGTCGAAGAGCGACTGGCCGGCCTTGACGAGATCCGTGCTAACGGCGCCGGCCCCTACACGATGCGGCGGCTATACGAGATCGGGCGCTCGTGGTACGAACGCACCACGCGTGCCTGGAAGCGGCGCGGCTCTCTGTGGGTGTTCATGATGGGCTTCTGGGGCATGGCCAGCGTGCTCTCACTGGGTCTCGGCATTCTGTTCTACCGCCAGGGCGTCTTTACCATCGGCACGGTCTTTATGCTCCAGCAGTACAGCATGATGCTCGGCGATCCCATTGAGCGCATTTCGCACCAAATCCAGGACCTGCAAAAAGCCCTCGCGGCCATCGACCGGGTGCGCAGCCTGTTTGCACTGCAGCCCAGCATCAGCAACGGACATGGCGAGCACCTGCCTGAGGGCGCGCTGCAGGTGCAGTTCGACGATGTCGTCTTTCACTATGATGACGGCGACCCTGACGAGCCCGTGCTGCACCACGTCTCGTTTCAGCTCGAGCCAGGCGTGACGCTGGGCCTCTTGGGGCGTACGGGCAGCGGCAAGACGACGCTCACACGGCTGCTATTCAGGCTGTGGGATCCCAAGGCGGGCGCGGTGCGCCTGGCAGGGCAAGCGTTACCTCGAGTCTCTTTGGACAACCTGCGCCAGCGTGTGGGCATGGTGACGCAAGAGGTGCAGTTGTTTGAGGCTAGCTTGCGCGACAACCTGACCTTTTTTGACGAAACGATCCCCGACGAGCGGGTGATCGCTGTCATCCGCGAACTCGGCATGGGCGCGTGGTTCGATGGCCTCGAAAAGGGGCTAGACACAATGCTGCCTCCGGGCGGTGGCGGCCTATCGGCAGGCGAGCAGCAACTGCTGGCCTTTGGGCGGGTGTTTCTGCAGGACCCGGGCCTTGTGGTGCTCGACGAACCCTCGTCGCGCCTCGACCCGGCCACCGAGCAGCGCCTTGAGCACGCCATGGACCGCCTGCTGCAAGGCCGAACGGGCATCATCATTGCCCACCGCCTGGCCACTGTGCAGCGCGTCGATGAGATCATGATCATGGACCAGGGCGTCATCCAAGAGCACGGCCGTCGCGCCGACCTGGTGGCTGATCGTGATTCGCGTTTTCACCAACTGCTGACCGCAGGCCTTGAAGAGGCCTTTGCATAATGGAGAGTCTGACCATGCACACAGAAGTGGCCCCGCGAGTGCCGTGGCTACGGTACACGTGGCGGCTGATCACCTATCGACCGTGGCTCTTTGTGGCCAACCTGCTGGCCTGGGGCGCCTTTCACGGCATCCCGGTGCTCACGGGCCTGGCCGTACGTGAGATCTTTGATGCCCTTGAAGGCGCCTCGCGCTGGGGATGGAGCCCCTGGGCCTTTGTGGTGGCCCTGTTTGTGGCCGAGATGAGCCGTCTGGGCGCATTCCGCCTTGGTTTTGGCATCTTTATCGACCAGTGGTACATCCTCGAATCGCTGGTGCGCCGCAATGTGATGGACCACCTGATCAACGCCGCTGGCGCGCGGCTCTTGCCCGATTCATCGGGGGCCGCGGTGACGACGCTGCGCGATGATATCCACGACGTGGGCGACTGGGTCGAGGGGCTCACCGACCTGGGCGGCCTGGTGGTGTTCGTCAGCGCATCGTTGGCCGTGATGTTCAGCATCAACTGGCTGATCACCGTCGTGATCTTGCTGCCGGTGCTAGGCTCGGCGGTGTTGGGCATCACCATGGCACAACGCATCCGCAAGTATCGCCGCGCCAACCGTGCCGCCACGTCGCGGGTGACGGGATTCATCGGCGAGGTTTTCGGGGCGGCGCAGGCGGTCAAGGTGGCCTGCGCAGAGGAAAACACCATCGGCTACTTTCGCAAGCTCAACGACACGCGCCGCAAGGCGGCCGTGCAAGATACGCTAGCAAGCGAGCTGTTCAACTCGGCCACGCATCTACTGATCGAGCTGAGCATCACCGTGGTGCTGCTGTTGGGTGCACAGTCGATGCGCGCGGGAGACTTTAGTGTGGGCGACTTTTCGCTGTTCGTGAGCTACATCTGGCCATTGGGTTTTTACATGCGCTACGTGGGCAACATCATGGCTCGGCAAAAGCGCGTGTCGGTCTCGTTCGACCGCCTCACAAAGCTCATGGTTGATGCTCCTGAGAACCAGCTTGTGGCTCACGAACCGGTCTATCTCAAAGAGCCACTGCCTACGCTGCCACAGCTGCGGCGCGTGCCTGCAGACCGGCTGCAAAGCCTTGCTGTGCTGGGGCTCACGTACGTGCACCCCAGCACCGGGCGTGGCATCCACGAGATCGACCTGTCGCTGGAGCGCGGCGAGCTCGTGGTGGTCACGGGGCGCATCGGCGCGGGCAAGACCACGCTGCTGCGCACCTTGCTTGGCCTGGTGCCCGCTCAAGAGGGCATCATACTGTGGAATGGCAAACCCATAGGCGACCCGGCTACCTGGTTCCGGCCGCCACGCGCCGCCTATACGCCTCAGGTGCCGCGTCTCTTTAGCGAGACGCTGCGCGAGAACGTGCTGGCCGGCTTGCCCGAGATAGATGGCAAGCTCGAGCTGGCACTCGACCGCGCCGTGATGGACTATGATCTGCACGAACTCGACCGCGGGCTGGACACACAGGTGGGGCCGCGCGGCGTCAAGCTCTCAGGCGGGCAAATGCAGCGCACAGCGGCCGCACGCATGTTCGTGCGCGAGCCGGAGCTCTACGTCTTTGACGACCTTTCGAGCGCACTCGACGTCGAGACCGAGGCCAAGCTCTGGCAGCGCATCGATCGCCTGGCCGGGGCCACGTGCCTGGTGGTCAGCCACCGGCGCTCTGTGCTCCGCAGGGCAGATCGCATCATCGTCCTCAAAGATGGGCGCGTGGCAGCACGCGGCAGGCTGAGCGAGCTACTGCACACCTCGGCAGAGATGCAGGCGCTGTGGCACGGCCAGGACGAAGGCGATGGGCATGTGAGCGACGTGGCGCTGTCAGACACCGCTCCAGTGGCTCGCACGGCCTAGTGAGAGAGGCCAGAACAGGCCGCAATGGCTGGCGATCTGGTGCATGACAGAGGGCGCGCCACGCGCGCCCTCTGTTGGTTTACTGCCATCACTGTGGTGCTCGAACCCTGGGCCGATGTGAGGCCAGGTTGAGCGCACTGCCGGCCACGTATCGGGCTGTCAGCAACAGCCACAGACATCGGCTGACGGCGGCAAACGGCTACCAGTAGAGCATCGCCGTCGCCAGGTAGAGCAGTACATAGGGCACAAAGACAGGCCAGCGCGGGGGGCTGCGCCAACCGATGCGCA
>JAAYDS010000091.1 GCA_012729155.1 Chloroflexota bacterium
CCTGGACGCCCTGCTGGCGATCCGCGCCCTGGGGCTGCGCAAGCTGCGGCCTGACATCCTTCATTGCCATCTCCACGAAGGCGCCCTTATCGGCGCTGCCCTCGCCAGACTCTGGCGTGTGCCCTATCTGTTCGACTTTCAGGGCAGCATGACAGCAGAGATGCTCGATCACCACTTTTTGCGGGCTGACGGCCCCATGGCTCGCCTGGCCTGGCACACCGAGCGCTTCATCGACCGGCTGGCGCCGAGCATTCTCATCAGCACGGCGCAGGCCAGAGATCTGCTAGTAGAGCGCTTTGGCTGCACGTCCGAGCGCATCGTGCATGCGCCAGACTGTGTCAACACCGATGCCTTTGCGCCCGCCAAACGCGATGCTGCCTGGCAGGCCGCCCGCGATCGTTGGGGCATCCCCGCCGGGCGCAGCGTGCTGGTCTATCTGGGTCTGCTGGCCGACTATCAGGGCACCGACCACCTCCTACAGGCAGTGGCCGTGCTGGTGGCACAGGGCCACAATGTACATTTGCTGCTAGGGGGCTATCCCCATATAGAGCAATACCGGCAGATGGCGCAGGGGCTGGGCATCGCCGAGCGCGTCACGCTGGCCGGGCGTATCTGCTACGAGGATGCGCCAGCCTTTCTGGGTCTCGGCGATATCGCCATGGCGCCCAAGCTGTCGGCCACCGAGGGGGCAGGGAAAATCCTCAACTATATGGCCGTTGGGCTGCCGGTGGTGGCCTACGATACAGCTGCCAGCCGCGAGTACCTGGGCAACTGGGGCGTCTATGCCGAGCGTGGCAACGCCCTGGCGCTGGCTGCCGAGACCGCTGGCCTGCTGGCCAGCCCAGAGCGTCAGCGGGCCATCACAGCGGCCCTGCGTCGGCGCGCCGTGGAGCAATACGGTTGGGACCACACCGGCCAGACTATCTTGGGTACGTACAGTGCGTTGCTGGGCCTCCAGCCTCAGAGCAGTCGATCCGCATAGGCATATAGCGCGGGCTGGCCACCGGTGTGCCAGAACAGCACTCGCTGGCCTGCAACCAGTTCGCCGATGCGCACCATCTCCATGAGACCTGCCATGGCGCGGCCGGTGTACACCGGGTCCAACAGCAATCCCTCGAGACGCGCCAGGAGCGTAATCGCCTCGCGCTCAGCGGTAGTGAGCACGCCATAGCCGGGGGTAGCCCAGCGGTGATCGATCTGCACACGCCCTGGCGCAACGCCAGTGCGCACGCGCAGCAGGCCAGAGGTCAGGTTGGCCAGCTCGTGAACCACGGTATCAAGACCATCGTCGAGCGCGCCCACGTCGATCCCGATCACTCGGGCGCCCCACCCCTGCGCCGCTGCGCCTGCCAACAAGCCCGCCAGCGTGCCTCCCGAGCCACAGGCCACCACCAGCACATCAAAGGCCACGCCTGCCACTTCTGCCTGGCGTAATAGTTCGACCAGGGCGGCGGCATAGGCGGCGGCGCCGATGGCATTCGATCCTCCCAGCGGTATGACATAGGCGCGACGGCCCACCGAGGCTTCTTCTGCGGCTACCTCGGCCATCACTTGCTGCGGAGAGCGATCTCCTGCCCAACGCAGGTCAGCACCAAAGAGCCCGTCGAGCAAGAGGTTACCGTTGCGCTGCGCCGGGCCAACACCGTCAAGCACCAACACAGAACGCAGCCCACAACGCGCCGCGGCCGCAGACGTCTGGCGGGCATGGTTCGATTGCCCCGCCCCCGTGGTAATGACCGTCTGCGCACCGTGCCGCAGTGCATCGCCAAGCAATAGCTCGAGCTTGCGTAGTTTGTTGCCACCGCCGCCGAGCCCGGTGAGATCATCGCGCTTGACCCAGACCTCGGGTCCGCCCAGTGCCTCGCTCAACCGGCGCAACGGGTGTAGCGGCGTGGGCAAGAGCGCCATCCGTTCGCGTGGCAGGCCGTGTAGCAGCGCCTCGATCTGCATCTTCATCTCCATAGCACCAGTATAGCGCTATCTTTAGCGTCTGTGAAGGCCGCGTCGATGTGAGCCTTTACTCACAACATTAACGGCCACTGAGGTAGATTGAGGTACAGGAGAACCGCGCTTCACTTGCATTTTGGCCCTGCATACGCTAAACTGGCATTCAGGACAGAGCCAGGCGGAAGAGAATGACGACCGAAGGCAAAACCAAAGCGCTCGAAACCACTTTGGCGCAGATCCGCAAACGCTACGGAGAGGGCGCCATCATGCGGCTCGGTGATTCGGCCGGGCTCGATGTAGAGGCGATCCCGACGGGCTGCCTGGCATTGGACATGGCCCTGGGCATTGGTGGCGTGCC
>JAAYDS010000011.1 GCA_012729155.1 Chloroflexota bacterium
CCGCAGACGCCAGAGCCGACGCACTATGCCTTTGGCACGTTGGTGGGGCTCGAAGGCGCCGCGGGCACGTTAGTGGGGCTGATCTATGACACACGGTTGGTCAATCCCGAGTTTGGCAACCTGGGCCCGCGCCTCTCGCCCCGCGAAGAGCTGCTCTCCTTCTCGCCCGACTATTTGGCCGAGACGGCCACGTTGGTGGGCATCTTGGCCATTGGCCTGTTGAGGCCAGGCGGCGAGAGTCAACAGGGCGTGCCCACCATTGCCGTTGAGGTGGGCACGTCGGTGCGCACCCTGTCAGATGGCGAGATCGTCGGCTTTCACCGCCCTGGCGGCCGGCTCCGGGTGGCCTATCTGCCACAGGTGCTGGCACACGGGCCCCTCGGCCTGGCGTTGGCACAGCGGATGCTGGTGCAGCTCGAGCTGTTGCTGCCCGACGATCGTGGTCGTCTGCAGGTGCTGGCCTCTACGGTGGGCTGGCGCGCGGCGGTGGGGGGCATCCAGGAGGGGAGGCGATGATGCAGCACGACGTGACGATTGGCGTATGCAAAGGGCCCGGCGAGACGCCACACGAGTTTCTGTTTGTGACCACCGACCCCGAGCTGCGCGTCAAAACCGGCGAGTTCGTCTACTATGATGCCCTTATCGACGGCGCCGAGCGGCACATTCTGGCGCGGGTGACGACACGGCAGCAGGTGCGCGCCTACCCTGACACATTGTTGGCCGACCCCGCCATCGACCCGGCCGAGATGGCTGCCCTGCTGGGCTTTGATGGCGAACACGGTGAGCTCTTGCAGATCACCGCGGCGGTGGTGGGCTATTACGATCGCGTGCTGGGCTTTGTCAACCCGCGTATTCCGCCGCGCACCGGTGCGCCTATCCGCATTGCCCCCGACGAGATGCTCTCGCAAGTGTTGTGCAAGCTCGAGCCCGAGGCGGTGGGCGCGGTGCACATCGGCTCGCTGCTGAACCGGCCGCTGGGCGCGGTGGCCGCCGTACTCGACGCTAGAGGTTTCACCAGCACGCACCTGGCCATCATCGCCTCTACCGGCGCCGGCAAGAGCTACCTGGCCGGCGTGATGCTCGAAGAGCTGTTGCGGCCCCATAACCGCGCGGCCGTGCTGATTATCGACCCGCACGCCGAGTATGACACCCTGGCAGCAATGCAGGGCCACCCTGCATTCAGGGCGCCCGGCTACGAGGCACGGGTGAGCATCAAGCGGCCCGATAGCATCCGCGTACGCTTTAGCTCGCTCACCCTGGGCGATCTACGATATCTGCTGTCGAACCTGTCAGAGCGCATGCACTATCTGCTCGGGCGCGCCTATGGGGCGGTGCAGCGCAAGCATGGCGAGAGATGGACCCATCAGCACCTGCTGGTTGAGGTTCGCCAGGGGCTAGATGGTAAGCCGGTCACCGACCCGGACGAAACCAGGGAAGAAGACCCCACGGTTGGCGGCCTTATCTGGCGCATCAACAACCTGCGCGCTCAGTCGCGTATCTTTGACGACCATGAGAGCATGGCCCTCGACGACCTGCTCGAGCCGGGCAAGTGCACCGTGCTGCAGCTCAATGAGGTGTCAGAGCGCGAACAGCAGATTGTGGTGGCCACGCTGTTGCGGCGCATTAACCAGGCGCGTATGGACACGGTGCGTGGCCGCGCCAACCGCGGCGACGAGCTCTATCTGCCCTATCCGGTGTTCGTGCTCATCGAGGAGGCGCATAACTTTGCGCCGGCCGGCACCGAGATCGTCACGACGCAGATTCTCAAGCAGATTCTGGCCGAGGGGCGCAAGTTCGGCGTGTCGGTGGGGCTCATCAGCCAGCGGCCTGGCAAGCTCGATAGTGACGTGCTGTCGCAATGCATGACGCAATGCATCATGCGAATCGTCAACCCGGTGGACCAGGCGCGCGTGGCTGAGAGCGTAGAATCCGTCGGGCGCGACCTGCTGCTCGAGCTGCCGGCCCTGAGCCGCGGCCAGGTGATTGTATCAGGGGTGTCGGTCAACACGCCCATCCTGGTGCGGGTGAGAGAACGCCTCACACCGCATGGCGCCGAGGACCCCAACGCACCAGAGCAGTGGCAGCACTATTTTGCAGAGCAGAGCGCCGCGCAACGTGCCCGCGATCAGGCCATCTGGCAAGACCCGCCGCCCAAACGCGGCGATGATCTGCTGTTCCGCTAGTCTGCGTGGGGGCTGGGCCCTGAACCGTTTTTGGGCGGCGCCTCGGCG
>JAAYDS010000092.1 GCA_012729155.1 Chloroflexota bacterium
CACCGTCTCGGCGCTGGAGATCGGCGACGACGGCGCCATCATCGTCGAGGCGGGGCCTAAAGAGGCCGTCACGATGCGTGTGCGCATGGCGACGACCTGACCATGCCAGACCACTTTGACGTGCTGGCCCCCCTGTATGAGCGCGTGATCCGTCCGCCCGATATCGATGCCCTTTGCAGCGTACTGCGACTGCCGTCACGCGGCGAATGTTGGCTGCTGGATGCTGGCGGCGGCACAGGGCGCGTTGCTGCTCAGCTGCGCGCACATGTGGGCCACTACGTGGTTGCCGATCAAGCCCACGGCATGTTGCGCCAGACCGCGCTCAAGGACGGCCTCTTGCCAGTGCGCGCACGTGTACAGCGGCTGCCCTTTGCCGATGCCACCTTTCATCGCGTGGTGGTAGTCGATGCACTGCATCACTTTGGCGATCAAGAAGGCGCCATTGACGAGTTGCTACGAGTGCTTCGGCCAGGCGGGCGGCTGCTGATCGAGGAGCCCGATATCCGCTCATGGCGGGTCAAGCTGATCGCCCTGGCCGAACGGCTGGCGCTCATGCAGAGCCAGTTCTGGCCGCCCGAGCGCATTACAGCTGCGTTGCGGGCGCGTGGATATCACCCCTGGGTGCGCCGCAGGGACGCGATGGCCGTGTGGGTGGGCGTAGATAAGCCCAGCCCTCATCTGGCTGAGCTCGCCTGAGGCAGCGATGTTGCACCACTGACCTCTGCAGGGAGATCTCCCATGACGACGCTACGCGATCGTATGTCGGGCTGGCACGCACTCCCGCGCGACGCTCGCAGGCTGCTCATTGTCAACCTGCTGTTCGCGCTAGGGTACAACGGCATCGGGCTGATGCTGCGACCACTCTATGTGTTGCGCCTCGGACTGGGCGCCGCTCATTATGGCATGTATGCGGCCGGCGGATCGTTCGCCTACATGCTGGCGAGCCTACTCGCCGGGCTGCTGGGCATGCGTCTGGGCGAACGCCGGACGATGCTCGTGGGCGCGTTCGGCTGCCTGGTGGGGACAGCACTGCTACCGCTCACCGAATGGCTCGACCCCAGATGGTGGGCACCCCTGCCCATCATCTCTAACGTCGTGCTCTCGGTGTTCTGGGCGCTGGCCATCGTGCCCATGGTGCCGGCCCTGCTTGGCATTACCGATGAGTCACATCGCGATCAGACTATCGGCCTCTCCAGTACATTGAGCGGCCTGGGAATTCTGGCAGGTAACCTCATCGGGGGGTTGCTGCCGCGCGTCTTCTCGGCCCTGATGGGCAGTACTCAGACCAGCAATGATGGGTTTCGTCTGGCCATCAGCGTTGCACTGATCTCGGGCATCGCGCTGATTGCCTTGCTGTGGCGCGTGCCAGACGGCCCTCCGGTCGAACGCCAGGTGCAGGTGAGCCAGGCGCCGCTACGTCTCCCGGTGCTGCTGCTCATCGGCACCTTTTCGATGCTGATACAGACCGCCTCTGCCGCCATGGCCACTTTCTCGTCACCCTATCTCGACCAGGAACTGCACCTCAGCACCGAGGCGATTGGCCTGGTCACCACGCTAGGACAGGCGCTGGCCGTATTTGGCATGGGCATCAGCCCGTGGGTGGCGCGGCGCATCACCAGCCGCGGTGGCACGATTGTGGTGGGCCTGGGCGCATCACTGGCGCTGCTGCCCATGGCCGCCATTCCTCAGTGGCTGGCGGCAGTGGCCAGTCGCATCGTGCTGGGTGTCTTTAACATGATGCGCATGCCGCTGATGCAGATGTTCGCCATGGCCCAGGCGCCCCAGAGCCGCCGTTCGCTCATGTCGGGGATACTGCTCACCGGCGGAGGATTGTGCCTCACCTTAGTTGGCTACCTGGGCGGGCTGTTGGCGGCGGCCCGGGGGTACCGCGCGGTCTTTTGGGCTGCGGCTGCAGTGACGGCGGTGGCCACAGGGGTGTTTGCACTGGTGACGCGGGCGCTGATTGCCAGAGGCACACTGGAGCGAGCCTGAGCCCTGGCGTGAGTAGGCTCTTGCCGAAAAGCCCCTATACTGTGAGCACCCGACCGTGGAGGTCCACCATCTGTGTCTCTGCGTACGCGCCTGAGCGGCATCGCTTTGCTGTCGCGCGAGTCGCGCCTGCTGCTTGTGATGACGACGCTCTTTGGGTTTGGCTACGGCGGCATCGGCTTGATGCTGCGCCCCCTGTACGTCTTGAGGTTGGGGCTGGGCCCGGCCTACTATGGGGTCTATTCGGCACTAGGCTCGTTGGCCTTTATGGCAGGCAGCCTCAGTGCCGGCTGGCTGGGTACGCGCCTGGGCGCACGACGCACGATGGGTCTGGGCGCCGTTGGCTGCTTGCTCGGATCGGGCATCATGCCGCTGACCGAGTTCTTTGCCAGGGCATGGTGGCCCTACTGGCCCATCGTTTCGAATCTTGTGCTCTCAGCCGCCTGGGCTTTTGTCAGCGTCAACACCGTGCCTGCGCTGTCGGCGGTGACCGCTGAGCGAAACAGAGACCGCGCCATTGGCCTTGCGAGCACACTGAACGGCCTGGGCATCCTGGCGGGCAACCTGATCGGCGGCATGCTCCCACGCGGCTTTGCCACCCTGCTGGGCAGCGCCGAGGCGACCAACGACGGCTTTCGCCTCGCTATCAGCACCGCACTGGTTTTTGGCGCCGTCGTCATCGCGCTGCTGGTGGCGCTACCCGACCGACCGACCGAGGTCATCAGCGCCATCTCGACAGGCAGATCTCAGAGCATTCGGCCGTTGCTGGTGGTGGGTCTTTTCGGATTGTTCATCCCGGCCGCGTCCAGCGCGGTGGGCACCTTCGCCACCCCATACCTCGATCAAGAGCTTGGCCTCAGCACCGAGGCCATCGGCCTTGTTTCGACCATCAGCCAGGCGCTGGCTGTGTTGGGTACTGGCGCCACACCCTGGCTGGCGCGCCGCATGACCAGTCGACGCGCCGACATCCTCACCAGCCTGGGCATGGTGGTGACGCTCTTGCCCATGGCCGGTTCGGCTCACTGGGCAGCGGCTGTGTTTGGCCGCGTCGTGTCGTCAGCGATGTACACCATTCGCTTTCCATTGACGCAGATGTTTGCCATGGCGCAAGTACGCCAGAGCGAGCGCCCGCTGATGTCAGCGGTGCTGTTCACCAGCGCCGGCCTGTGTGGCACCGCGCTCAGCTATGCCGGCGGCCGGCTGGCTGCCAGCCACGGATACAGGGCCGTGTTCTGGGCCTCAGCGGCCATCTCGGGGTTGGCAGTGCTGCTCTACGCCCTGGTCACGCGGTTGCTGATCGCCCGCGGGCGGTTACAGCGCGCATGATCGGGATGCCGCTTGGTGCAGCGGCGCTCACTGGCCCTGACTACATGTACACCGTATGGCCAGCCTGCGCCCTGCGTCGGACAGGGCCACCGGCATCATGTTAGCCACCTCTTACGATGGGGCATCATCGCGGCGAGTGAGAATTCTCCCAGTTTGGCGAAAATAGCCCCAAAAACCCTTGACACGCTTGACCTGCCATGCTACTATATGGGTGCAAAGCCTCGAGGGGTTGATGAGACTCTTCGGGAGACGCAGAAAGCATCGTCAGCATGCGGTGGGTCGCCTGAAACGTGAGGATCAGTCGGCGTAACCGACAGCGGTAGCAAGAGGCGGCGAGAGCAGTCGATTGGTAGCCGCCAGGTAAGTAGCTTGGAAACAGGCGAAAGCAAGCTGACGAGACTCTGGAGAAGACACTCCATAACAACGATGCGCACCGAGGGTTGGCAGGTCACTTGAGGCTTTGCCTTTTGTCTCAATCGGGCACGCCCTTCTGGGCGTGCCCTCTTTTATGCCTGGACGTTGACAGCACGCTAGCGGGTTCTATAATACGCAAAAGTGGTTCGACGACACCTCGGGAGTGATAGCCCGTTGACGACTGCCCAACGTCTACGACCGATTGCCAACCCACCTGTCGCCCGTGAAGAGATCGTCTTCTCTCACCCCAGTGAGGCAGAGTTCGCTCGACTCCTCGACTTTTATGGCATTGCATGGCGCTATGAGCCGATGGTCTTTCCTATCGACTGGGATGAACAGGGCGCCGTCACCGAGGCCTTTACCCCTGACTTTTACCTGGTGGCCCAAGACTGCTACATCGAGTTGACCACGATGCGGCAGAGCCTGACGCGCATCAAGCGCCGCAAGATCCAGCGACTACAGTCGCTCTACCCCGAGGTGCGCATCAGGCTATGGAATCGTCGCGATTTCGAGCGCCTGTTGACCAAGTACGGGCTCACCGATCGACGCTCGCAACTCGTAGGCCAGGATGCGCTGAACGGCGGCCATGAGCGCGCCATCTAGCTCGCTTTGCGACGATATCGACCAGGTCGTCTTTGATGCCGAGACGATCCAGAAGACGGTGGCTCGCCTGGGCGCGGCCATCTCGCACGACTATGCCGGGCTCAATCCGCTGCTGGTGGGCTCGCTTACTGGTGTGGTGCTGTTCATGGCCGACCTGCTGCGCCACATCACCGTGCCGGTGGCCCTCGATTTCATGGCCATCTCGCACTATGCCGCCAGTGAACGCAGCGGTACGGTGCGCATCACCAAAGACCTTGACCTGCTGATCACCGACCAACACGTATTGTTTGTCGAAGACGTGATCGATACTGGACTCACCTGCGACTATCTCTTGCGCACCCTGCGCACGCGTCGTCCGGCCAGCCTCAAGGTATGCACGCTCTTTGAGCGCCCCTACATGCGGCTGCTCGAGGTGCCCATCGACTATGTAGGGCTCACGCTGCCCGATCAGTTCGTGGTGGGCTATGGGCTCGATGCCAACGAGTACTACCGCAATCTGCCCTTTGTGGCCACCCTCAAGCCTGGTATCCGTGGCTAGGCCCCAACACGGCCGCGATCAGGGCTGACCAGGCCTCGTCTGGGCTCCACACCGCCAGCATCGCCTCGCGCGCCTGCAGCTCGGGTTTGCCGTGTCGCACTAGCCACAGATAGGCCAACACACTGGCGCGATAGTTCTTGCGGCAATGCACCAACACCCGCTGCCCGTCGAGCGCCTCAAGCTGCTCTTCAAAGCGCATATAGTCGGCCGTTGTGGGCTGTTCAAAGTCAACCGGCAGATGCACATAGCGCAGGCCCAGCGCCGCGCAGGCTTCGGCCTCGCCTGACATGAATGGCCCGCTCGTGTCGCTCGTCAGGTTGATCACCGCACGGCAGCCCACCTGCGCCAACGCGCCCAACTGGCCAGCATTCGGCATGCCACCCGTCCACAGCGTGGGGGTGAGCCGTCGACAGTTGAACGGCCACCGGGTGCAGCCGCCCTTGAGCGCCTCGGTCGAGATGACCGTGGGCGGAAGAGGCACCCAAGTGGGCAGACAGGGCGGAAAGGTATGCACATTTCCGACCACAAAGGCATTCTGCTGTGCGACACCTTCTTGGCAGACTGTGGCCCTGCGCTCGGACAGAGCACGTTCGATCTGGGCCCCCACCTGCGGC
This sequence comes from Chloroflexota bacterium, assembly GCA_012729155.1. Lineage (GTDB taxonomy): Bacteria > Chloroflexota > Anaerolineae > UBA1429 > UBA1429 > JAAYDS01. The sequence goes on from JAAYDS010000092.1 coordinate 5,485, forward strand.
AAAAGTGGCGCCTGCTTGAGTTGGTCCAGCGGCACCCAGCAGACGTCAATTTGATGCTCATCGGCCGTGGGCGGTAGGTACGGCTCAGCCCCGGCGACAAGCGAGCACAGAAAGAACAGGCCGAGGCCATGGATGGCATAGGGGGGCACCTGCACCGTTGCGCCTGGCAGGTTCTCATAGACCAGGAGCAGCGGGCCGATCACGACCTCACAACCCAGTTCCTCGCGCACCTCGCGTGTCAAGCCCTCGTAGGTTGATTCGCCCGCCTCTAGCCCACCACCTGGCCAGTTGTAGTGGTATCCAGCTTCATCGTCAAAGGCGGCGAGGGCTACCATGCCATCTCTCTCAATCACGGCACGTACGGCAACGCGCAAGCCTGGGGTCATCGGCCACCTCTCGGGCTGGTTGTCAGGGCTATCGCACCCCGGGCACACATCGGGTCCGTCAGCGGCGCGTTTCACGGCTCATCAGCACCCAAAAGGTAAGGGGCGTCCAACGGCAGGCCATCGAGGGCCCAGGCTGCCTGCAACATGCTACGCACTGCGCGCGCCAACGCCTCGGGATATAGCGCAGCGAGCGCCTGGCCACCGTCGGTGAACCATTCAATGGGCGCCCCCAAACGCTGCGACAAAGGGCCGGCGTGGCTCGCCGAGCGCCAGTCGTCCGACGCAGTGATGATCAGGCTCCGGCCTTGCCAGCCTGTGAGAGCGCGACGGTCAAGATGGGTCGCCCGACAGGCGGCGCTCACAGCGTCAACGAGTGCCACCCAGTCCTGACGGCCCACAGCCACGCCAGGCGTCTCAAGGAGCGCCCGCGTGTAGGGCGCCCAGACGGTGTGAGGCAGTGGCCGGGGATGGACCGCGCTCACCCTGGCGCCCACCCAGCGCCAGGGTAGGCGCTCGGCCAACCAGTGAGCAGCGCGAGTCACCCGATCGCTGCCAGTGCGAGGGTCTAGCAGCGGACTATTGACCAGCGCCAGCGCCTGCACCCGGTGAGGGTAGCTCTGCAGGAGATGCTGCGCCGCGAGGCCTGCCTCGCCGTGTGCCACGATTGCGGCACCCAGCACCCCCAGGGCATCCAGCAGCCCCGTCAATCCGTCGGCCACGGCGCGCGGGTCGAGCAGCCCCAGACGGGCCGGGGCATCGGTGGCTACAACGCGATAGTCCCGTTCCAGTTCTTCGCACAGGCCAAACCAGAACTGGGCAGGCAGGTGGCCCCCAGGGACCAACAGCACCAGCCGCTGCCCCTGCCCACCATCGAGATAGCGCCAAGTGGTCTGCCCAACCGCAACACATCTATAGGGATGTGCCCACCAAAAGGCGCGCAGACGTTCGCGCAACGCCTCCGGCACGGCGCTGTAACGTTGTTCAGAGCGTTCATGGTGCATGGCGCCAGTATAGGGGCGCAGCCGAGGCCAGTGCAAGGGGCGTGAGACCTAGCGCCAGACCAGACGCTGCCGCTGACTGGCCGAGGCCGTTCGGCTTGGCCAGCGCAGCCGCGCTCCGCCTCGCCACACCACCACGGCCGCCAGCAGCCAGTAGCCGGCCACCATAAACATCTCAGCGCGCACACTAAGGGCAAGTAGCTCGCCTGTCAGGTTGACGGCCCAGTGAAGCAGGATGGCGGCCAACGTGCTGCGTTCGCAACGCAGCCAGACCCACCCCAGCAGCAGTGTGAGCGGCAACTTGTCGGCCAAGAACAACCAGAATCGGGGCCCCAAGCCGAGATAGTGCTGATAGGCCCCCTCAACGGCTGAGAGCGGCAGATGCCATACGAGCCAGAGCACACCCATGATTCCGCAGGCAACGAGCGGAGAGAAGCGCTCTTGCAGCCTACCCTGTGCATAACCACGCCACGCCAGTTCCTCAGGGATAGGTCCAAAGACGAGCAGCGTTGCCGCCTGCACCAGCAGGCCACGCGGCGTAGTGGGCCCCTCCCAGACTGGGCCGCTGCCTCCCAGCAACCGATCGACGCCAGCGCCGAGCAACGTGCATGCCGCGGGCAAGAACAGCACCACCAGCCACCATCGCCCTCGAATGCGCCCACTACCGCAGATGCCGCGCCAGTAGGCACGGCGCGCGGCAGCCGGATGCCAGCGCCACAGAAAGAACAGCGCTGCGGCCAGCGGCATGACGCCGCCCAGGTAATGCAGGGCCTGCGAGACCTCGGGATGCGTCACAGCGGCTGCTGGTAGCCAACAAGCCCACGTAAGTGTCAGAGCGACTGCCAGATAGGTCAGCCCGCCAGGGATGTGTCTGTTACCGGTCAAAGCATGCACCTCCCAGAGCCGTGCACCAGGGGAGAAGGCGCCGCCGGGGCCGGCCAACCACCGATCTGTCCATTCTCACTCTGCCACACTGTGCGCCGCATCCACTCCTCGATGGCCTGCACCGCCAGGCGCGAGCCTCCCATGGCATCAAGCCGTTCACCGAGAGCGGCGGCCTGTCTGGCCGGCCCGACAGCCTGCGCCAGGTGCGATCGTAGCCAGCCTGCGTTCCAGTCGTTGGGCTGCCCCACAAAGCCAGCCCCTTGCTGCTCTACCCTCCTGGCATTGTGGTGCCGCTCGTCGTTATTGCCTGG
>JAAYDS010000093.1 GCA_012729155.1 Chloroflexota bacterium
ACCCAGGCCCTTGAGAGGCGAGTAAGGCCGATATCGTGTAGCGAAAGGCGCCTCAGCCTTGCCCAGACCAGCACCAGCCCCACTGATGAGGAGACTGACAGCGCCAGCGTCATGATGACCAGGCGCTCTTGCGAGGTTTCGCCTCGCAGTACCGCTGCCACTGCTACAACGATCTGCACCAGAAAGAAGAGCACGATGGCGATGATGGCGTCGCGCAAGCGCCACACTGTCGAGACGTGCGCTGGCGAGTGAGTCAGTGGCGCCGGTTGATCCATGCGGTTACCGCCTGTCGAAAAGTGTTGCTGCGACAGAGCAGCGTTCTAGCTGCTATGAGGCCTGCGCGTGCCGGTCGCTGGCGTCCAGTTTGGGTCTTGCTCATATTCCTGACGGCAGCTCTGGCAGATGACGTGCGAAACGATGACGCCCCCCTCGTGTCGCAGCCAGGTGGCCAACGGTTGCCATGAGCCGCCCGGCGTGCGCGCCTGGCCACACCAGGCGCATACGGGGATGTAACTCGCAAGTTCGCGCAGACGCGCCCGCGCCTCGAGCTCGGGCGTGAGGTCGCGTACCACCAGCGCCTTGCCGCTGACCATGCCGCCACTGTAGACATCGATAGAGGTCACCTCGTACGGCTCGGACTGGTCGCCCTTTTCGAGCTCGACGGGGGTGCGCTCGTGTTCTAGCGCTGTGAGCAGCGGCGGGAACGAAGCCAGCGCCTGCGCGGCAGGCTGGTGCACCAGTTTGCTCAAGGGAACGTCCAGATACTTGAGTGCAGTGGTGTTGGCATCCAGCACCTCGCCCAGGGCGTTGAGCGTGATCACGCCCAGCGGCAACTGCTGCAGCACCTGTGTGCGAGCCAGTGGCAGAATGTCGAACGCGTTGTAGCGAAAGGCCACCCACATGGCGCCCGACAACCCCACCACGGTGGCGCTGGTAGCCAGATCAGACGAGCGCCCCTGCAATAGGCCGAGGTTGATGCCCACATGCACCAGGTTGACCAGCAGCAGGCCGCCCACAGCCAATAGAGGCGAGGTGCGGTAAGGCGCTGGCAGGCGTGTGATGCGATCTCCGAGCAACACCAGGGTTGCCAGCGATAAACCGTAGCTGTAGATGCTGTGCACCCAGAACCAGCCCCCTGGGATCAGATCGAGCTGTCGGTAGGGGCCGTTCTGCACCATCTCAGCCGAGGTGATCAGGCCGTTGGGCGTTGGGCGGATGAACAGGAGATAAAGCGTGATGAAAGGCACAACGGCGAGCACCACCAGAGGGATCAGCCCCAACTTGTTGCGTCTTAGGGTGGCAGGCGTCACCACGGCAATCAACATGACGGGCACCACCACGGTGCCCATGAGGCTGAGCCGAAAGCCGATCAACGCGGTACCGAGTTGGGTGCTCGACAGCTGTAGCGAGTGGGCTATACCCATGCAAACCACGAGCACCTGCGTGGCCACAAAGATGCCTGCACTGGAACGGTGTCGATTGCGCCAGCCATAGTACACCATAAAGCTCGCCACAACCGAGCCAGACAATGATATCAGTACCAGGGGATTGAACTGCCATGACATCTCGTCAGCTCACCTCGAGTTGCGTCAGGACATCATCATGGCGATATGCCGCCCCGCCGTCAAATGCAGTCGGTACCGTGGTAGCCATATGGCCCTGTGGTCCAACCGATCATGCCTGCCGCAAAGGGCTAGTCGAACTCGGTCGGCAGTTGGGGCTCACGCCAGTGGGCAAACATGCGCAACAACTGCTCGCGTGTCACGCGCCCCAAAGATAGGGGTGGTAGGTCATTCTCGCCGAAAAAGCCCACTGCATCGGTCTCGATGGACGTCTGTCCCTCGCCTCCCACCAGTTCGCACACAAAGAAGAGCTTGTAGATGCTAAATGGATGGGGCCGATCGACATGGCGCGAGCGCTCGTGCACCAGCGCCAGTTTGATGGGCTCTACCTCATAGCCCGATTCCTCGCGCACCTCACGCACTGTATTTTCGGCAGGCGTCAGGCCCGGATCAGCCCATCCGCCCGGCAAAGTCCATAGCCCATCACTATGCTCTTGCACCAGCAACACTTTGTGCTGTCGAAACACGGCGCCGCGCACATCGACCTTGGGCGTGGCATATCCGACCTGATCGTCAAACAGCGACTCGATCGTTGCCAATGGCGTGGTGGAGCCGGCCGCGAAAATCTCGGCTGACAGGGCGCGGAGCATCTCGTACCGCTCGCGGTCGAATACGTTCTCACAGTAGGTCAGGCCATCTTGTGCGATGGCCTGCAGCTGCCGCGCCCAGGTGAGCCAGCGCGGTTCCTGGGGTTGTGCTGTCATGACATCAAGCGCTCCAACAGCGGCGCTACCGCCTCATACGAATAGTGCTGCGCGGCGATGGCATAGTTGTGCTCGGTAGTCGCTGCTGCGCGCCCGGGGTCGCCCAGCAATGACCGCACCGCCGCGACGGCCTCATCGGTCAGCGCGCCGTTGGCTACCTCGATGCAGTCGAATCCCTTGGCCGCCAGGTCGGCGGCATACACCTCGTAACGGTTCACCAGGATCGGCCGCCGAAAGTAGACGGCCTCGAGAAAGGCGTTGCCAAAGCCCTCGATTGTCGAGGGGTAAGACACCAGATCAGCCAGGGGGTAGGCATCCCACAGCGCATAGACTTTGCTGCCACTGGGCGCGGTGCCACGGGTGGGGGCAAAGCGATCGGCCACATAGAGCAAGTCTACCTCGCGCTCTTTGGCCAGGGTGCCCAGGCGGTGCAGATAGTCGAGCCCCTCGTCGCCCGCATGGTGGGTGATGACCAGCTTTATGCGTGGGTCGCCCAGCCGCGCCACCAACTCGATGGATAGCTCGATGTTCTTGCGGGGCACCACCCGCGTGGGCTGCAGCACCACGCGATCGTCGGGTCTCAGGCCGATGGTCGTGCGCAGATCAGCCACATAGCTGTCAGGGGGTGCCGGTGGGTGGGCATAGTCAAAGATGTTGGGCAAGAGGTCGGCTTGTACACCCTTGCGCGCCAGCAGCTCACGCGCTGCCAGTGAGTTGATCGCCAGATGCCGCACCGAGGGCAACGCCGGCGGGAAACAGCGGTCCAGAATGTCTTGCACGGCACACTGTGCAAAGCGAGGCCGCTCCCAATAGAGATCATGGTTGTGGGCGATGGTGCGTATACCCGTCGCCTGGACATAGTCGGTCAGTGCCACCCCCAGAGGAATCTGCATGGGGATTGCCACTGCATTCTGGATGAAGAGCACGTCGATGCTAAAGCGCCGCACATAGGTTGCAATGGCATCCTGGAGACGCAGCGCCATTGCCTTGATGCGCGGCCGCAGGTCACTGGGAGCAGCGGGGCCAAAAGCCTCATCGTGGATGCGGCGGGCTTCGGGCCACTCAAAGTGCATCTCGGGCACCAGCATGCCTGGCGGAGCGTCGGCATCCAGCTCTCCAGCGCAATAGAACACCTGGTGGCCACGAGAGCGCAGGATACTGGCGATCTTGGCCGTCTCTAGCGAGACGCCATCGGTGCCCGCCAGTCGTGTGGAGATGAACCCGATGTTCATGCCTGCACCTCCTTGAGCCATAGCACCTCATAGGGCGCAAGTTTCAGCTTGACGTGCCCCTGTGATGGTGCAAAAGCACGGCCCGACAGCACATCGATAGCGTTGCGGTCGAGCGGCGCCCAACAGACCATCTCATGGTCAGAGACGTTGATGAGGCACAGCACCGGCGCGCCGCTGCAGGGTTGCCGGCGTAAGGCCAGCAGTTCTGGCTCAAGGTCGAGAACCTGTTGCCCCGCCGTTGGGTGAAAGGCAGGTTCGGCGCGACGCGTCGTCAAGAGCCGCTCAAAGCCGGCGAGCACAGCGGCGCGCAGTGAGCCCGCATGGTCGAGCTCTTGCTCAAGACGGGCGCGAGCCAGTTTCTCGCGGTTGATGGAGCGTGGGTGCCCCGTCTGTCGCACACCCTCGTGGTCGTTGCGCGAGCCGAGCAGGCTGTGTACGTAAATGGCCGGCACGCCCTGCAGCGAAAGAATCACAGCGTGCGCCGCCATAAAGCGGGCCACCTGCAGGGCCTGTGCCTCGTCTGCTCGCGGATCTGATAAAGCGTCAAAGTAAGAGATGTTGAGCTCATAGGCGGTCTGGCTGCCATCGGGGTTGCTGCGGTACGAGACATGGCCGCCATGCCGCTGAACACGTTCGGCCAGCGCCTGCACCTCGCTGGGGGGCAGAATCCCCTCCACTGGTCGCACCCCAATCCCATCGTGCGACGCCAGAAAGTTGTAGAAGGTTGCCTCTGGCCCTGGGTCCATCAGACTCTGCGCCCAGTGCGTGAGGTAGCTCGCGTCTCCGCTGGCGATGGCATGCAGCGTCAGCGGGGGTAGCGGGAACTGATAGACGAGTTGTGCTTCATCAATGCCATTGCCAAAGTACGAGATGTTCTCGGTATGCGGCACATTCGTCTCAGTGATGATCATGACCCCTGGCGCCACCTGATCCAGGATGGCGCGCAAGAGCTTGACCACGCGGTGCGTCTCTTCGAGATGAATGCAAGACGTGCCGATACGCTTCCAGAGATAGGCGATGGCATCGAGGCGAATGATCTCGGCGCCCTGCGCGGCATAGTAGAGAAGCACATCGATCATGCGTAACAACAGGGTTGGCTCGGCAAAGTTCAGATCGATCTGGTCGTCACTGAAGGTGGTCCATACCCACCGTGGCCCAGCAGATGTCTCAACCTGGGTGAGCAGCGGCAGCGTCCGCGGTCGCGTTACCTGCGACAGGTCGGCACCGGGATCGACGACGATAAAGTGGTTGGCGAATTCGTCGTCTCCTGCGCAAAAGCGCTTGAACCACTCGCTCTGACGCGACATGTGGTTCAGCACGAGGTCAAACATCAGCCGGAACGAGCCTCCAATGGCGGTGATATCATCCCAGGTACCCCATGCCGGATTGACCTGCAGATAGTCGACAACCGCAAAGCCGTCATCTGAAGAGTAGGGGCAAAAGGGCAAGATGTGTACGGTGCTCACTAGACCCTGCAGGCGCTCCGCAGCAAACTCGCCCAGGCTACGCAGGGGCTTGATGCCGGGCTCGCGCACCTGATCGCCGTAGGTAATCAACACCACATCCCGCTCGGTGAGGCGCTCGCCGGCGCCAGAACGCTTTGCCAAAAGCTCGGGGTGCCGTCGGGCAAAGGCGTCGAGGCGCTCTTGTAGCGGCTCGTACACTGCCGAGCCGCGGTCGCCATACAGAAAGGTCAGGTGTTCGCGTATGGTCTGGGCGTGGGCGGGCATGTTCCACCTCCGGGCACACTGCAGGCCGGTAGCTACGCCGGGGAGTGAGTCTACGACGCCATTATGCCTCGAGAGCGCTGCGGCATCAAGGATCTCTCGGGCGGCCTATGGTCGGTAGATCGACACCTCGAGGTCGCCCCAGTCGGCAAAGCTGAGGGTGAAAGGCGCGGTGATGTCTGGCGGCGCGGGGAACAGCCACCAAAAAGAGGTCGACTCGCCGCCCTCTAGGGTCCAGGCCTCCTGTCGCCACTGCTGACAGGCCCATTGTGTGGGCAGCAGGCGCTGGCCGTTGGCCGCCAGTAGATAGAAGCGCGGCCGCTCATCATCGTTCTGCAGGCATGCCAGATGGTTGCGGATCGTGGTGCTATTTGTCACTGTGACGCGCACCAGCAAATCGCCCTCTGGTCGCACCTCGACAGAATCGAGCTGCAATGTCCAGCCACGGTCGGTCCCTACGACGCGGTTGAGGGGATGCACACCCACCAACTGTCGCCCGGCGCCCTGGCGCGCCTCCTCGGCGAGTCTTTGCGCGCTGCGGTAACCGCCATCACAGGCCAGCAGCGCACTGAGCAGCCGGAGAGCCTCGGCATCATGGCCGTCGGATAGGGCCTGTTCGGCAGCCCGGTAGGTGCGCTCTAGATAGCGCTGCCCCAGGCGATCGATGTCGCGATAGTTGGGCGCTGTTGAAAACAGGCGCTTGTACCGGTCTAGCGCCGTTTCCCAGTCGCCACGGTCGGCGGCGCTCTGCATGGCATCGTAGAGCGCGTCCAGCTCGTTCGCCCGAGCGACCATTTGTGAGCGCAACGCGTCTGCGCTGCGATAGTCGCCCAGGTCGCCATAGAGCTCTGCGGCATGCGCATAGTCGTCGTTAGCAGCACTTTGCTCAGCCTGAGCATAGCGTGCATCGAGGCGTGCGATCACGCGAGGCAGGTCGGTCTGAACGGCGCGGTGCTCAGGGTCTAGGGCCGCGATGTGCTCTAGCGTCACATAGGCGTCATACCAGCGTCGTTGCCGCATGGCAGAGCGGGCTGCATCAAGGTGCAGCTCTATGGTCTCGATGTGCGTCAGGGCATCGGCGGCGCGCTCTTGCGCGTCGGCTAGTCGACCTGCCTTGGCAAAGGCACGGGCGGCGCCAGCCCAGTCATTCTTCTCTATGGCCAGAACGCCCCGGCCATACCACTCCTCAGGAGTAGGCTGACAGCCAGCGAGCGCCGCCAGCAATAGGGCGATTGCCACCAGTAGAGAGCGATGCAAACGGTAATGCATGGGCGATCACTCGAACAGTGTTTGACCCATATCGTAGAGTAGGTGCCCAGGTACGTCAATCGCCTAGGGCGGCGTGCGCCGCCCTAGGCACAGCACACGCTAGTCTTTCTCCAAGAGGCTCAAGTCATAGTCTCGAGCCGCCCACGATTCATCTGCCCCGTAACGCCGCCACAGGTCAGTGGCCAGTGCTTTGGCGTCGCAGTCGACGCCCTGTCGCGCAAAGTACTCGCACACCCGCTGCACGTCACGCGCCAGGATGCCCTGCGACCTGCGGTTGCCTTCGAGGAGCGTCACCTGGGGGAGATCGATGATCTGCGGCGCATCATCCCAATAGAGGATATTGTAGGCTGATAGATCGCCATGGACCATGCCATGCTGCAGCATGATCTCGATATTGTTAAGAACACGCTCAAACAGGGCTCGCGCTCTGTTGCGCCCCAGGCGCACGGCGTTGAGCGTGGGTGCGGCCGCGTGCTCATCACCCACAAAGGCCATCAAGATGGCATTGGCCTCGACCGCATGGGGCTGCGGCACGTCGGCCCCGGCAGCATAGAGTGTTTGCATGGCGGTGAACTCGTACATGAGCCACGAGGTATGGCGCAGCGTTTCGCCAAAGCGCGTTCGCCCGGCGATGGCGCGCATCTCGCGCTGGTCGCGCTCTGTGAGCGCTTTGCCCGAAAGAGTCAGGGGCGCGCGCCCCTCCAGATAGGCCGAGTCGTTGCGCAGATTACGGAACTGGCGTGGTCGATAGACCTTGGCCGCCACCAGAGGTTCAGAGATGGGGCCGGCTGAGACACAGCGGTAGACGCAGGCCTCTTTGCCGCCCTTGACCATACTGAGTACGTCGGCGATCAGCTCGCGGTCGTAAAAGCCGCGCAACGCACCCTCGAGCCATGGACGTTCAAAGCGGCTGGGCGTGTAGGTCATCGGCAGACCGGCCTCTACGGGCGTGGGCTCGGCCAGCGCGCTGACCTGTTCCTGATAGCTCGCAGCGGGCTTGCGACGCCGGCTCTGAGGGCGCTCATCGTCGATCGTGATGTTGTAGCGTTGTTCATAGTAGGCGATGGGATCGAGTTCGTCGTCCAAAGTTGTCTTCCTCATCGTGCACAG
>JAAYDS010000012.1 GCA_012729155.1 Chloroflexota bacterium
GCGCAGACGCAGCGAGCTCCGCGCCATGCGTCTTTACCTTCTCGATTTCTCTTGCGGGCGGGCATATACGGCGCTATAATTCCTGCGCGTTGGCAGTTCACTCGGCCTTTCGGGAGGCTGACTCTGCCCGCCTGTATGCGCCACGCTCCGGCCTGGTGCTCCTGAAGCGTTGTTTCTGTCGAGCCAAGGGAGCCAGATCATGCCTCACGCGCCGATCACGCGTCGTTTCCTCGCTTTCCTGCTGTGCACGCTCCTTCTGATGGCCATCGCACCGTGTCATAGTCACGCCCAGGGGCCAGGCGATGCGCTCGATCTCGCCAGTGAGCGCAAACGCCTCTTTGAGCGCTGCAGCCGCGCTCGCGAGAGCTGCAGTCGTCAGAACTGCGACCTGCACAATGGTTACTCGGGTTGCGCTGTCGACTGTGTAGGTTGTTTCGATATGACGATCTCCTATGCTCTCAACGAAGAGCGCTGGTCGCTGCACCCTTCATATGGAGCCTGCGTGGTGCCACTGATCGAAGGCTATATCTCTCAGGTTGAGTCGATTCAGGCAGACTATGTGTCGCGCTCGATCGACTATGGTCAACAGTCAGAGAGCGAGAGGGCGGTGCGAGACATTGTCTCTGAAGGGCTCAAGGCGTGTGAGCAGAGCGCCTGTCAGGCCAAGTGCGCTGACCTGGGCACCACAGGCGGCTTTCAAGGTTGGGATTGCGTCTGCAACCCACTGCCGCCAGGCACGTCGTCGGGCGCCGACTCAAGCCAGGGCTCGCCCGAAGATGCCCTGGACACAGCATCTCCCGATGCTCCCGCTACAACCAGCGGTGAGCAAGACGTACCAGCCGAACAGGTCTCTGGTGGCGACGAACACCCTGGGCAGGCTACCGGCTCTGACGCAGCGCCGATGACTGATGGTGCCCCAGCTGAGGTCGAGCACGCTGATTCCCAGGCTGACTCCCAGCCCTCGTCAGGCACTGGGCGTGAGTGGTGGGAGGATGTCGATGACGCCGAGGGGCAGACTGAGAGCGCTCCGACGAACGTAGAGCCCCGTCGCGTGCACGCCTTTCGGATTCGTCCCATTGATTCGTTCTCGGCCGGCATCGTTGTGGGCCATGTGCAGGTGACCTATGAGATTCAAGAACTCTTGGACGACGGCACCACTGGCAGGCGCTGTACGGTGCGCTTTACCGGCCAGGGGCTCACACTCGGGTGGCCTGGTGGCGCCAGCTTTGCTCCTGGATATCAGTGGTCTGAAATGCAGGTGCCTGGCGGTTGGTCTATGAGCCTTGAAGAGCTCGATGGCGTGTCTGGCTGGCACAGCTCTGTCGGAAGTCTCGTTGGCGGCGGTAGCGCCATGCACTTTGGCGGCAAGGGCGGCGTTTTTGACAAGCGCCTCGAGTCGCGGGGTTTAAGCTGGTCCGTGGGGCCCTATATGGGCGCCGATTGGATGTGGGGCACCTGGAAGATCATTGAGGGACCCGTCGGCGATTAGCCTGCAAGGGCCTGCAAAGTGCGCTGGGGCGCTGACCGACCCCTGCACTGGCGCTCTGTGAGCAGCCATCGTCGTGCTCGCTACCGCGGTGTATCTGCCCAAAAGTGTAGCGAGGCTCTGGCACGGGTCGCCGGTGCCATGCGAGCCGCGTGCGATAGGCGTATCGCCTGGCCCGCCCAGCGTCCTGCCGCAGGACTAGGGTATGGCCAGAGGGCCGACAATCGCACCTTGTCGGCCCTCTATGCCTGCAACGCTACGTCACTTGGCGTGGATGACGATGCTGCCACCTCCCAGCGCCGTGGTGGGGGCTGCATCGTCGGTCGCAGCCATCATGTTGTCATACACGATCTCTTCGGTGGCCTGGTCCCAGATCTTGATGCGGAACCTGTCGATGCCACCGCCGCCTTTGACGTCACCATCGATGGCGGTGAGCATGAAGCCATACCCACTCGTGCCGTTGATGGTGCCAGCGCCCTTGAACTGCGCTCGCGCCCCTGAGATCACCAGCCACTGGTACGCCTCACTGTGAAAGCTCAGGTCTGCGGTTCTGAACTCGAACGCGGTTTCGCCGCTAGGCGTGGTGGCGCCCTTCTTGTACTTGCTCACGAACCCAAAGGTCGCCTTACCGGCCAGCGTCGGTTCGAGCGCATAGGCGCCTGTGGGCGACTGGATCCACCCGCCACCCGTCACAAAGCCTGCTGAAGGATCGTAGACCACTACATACTGCAGGCTCGCGCTCGTCGCCTCGCCCTCATCGCCATACACCGTTGCGCTGACCTCGTACACGCCTGCCGATGCATAGAGGTGGCTGGCGCTGATCATGCCGGTCACCGGGTCCAGCATGCCCTGCGTCGCTTGGCCGTCGCCCCAGGCGATGCTGTGCCCCAACTCTGCGGGAATCGGGGTGCCATCGCGATAGCGTACCGTGATGTCGGCGCTGACGCCCAAAGCCAGAGGCGCCGTAGGCCCCTCGATCACCAGGTTGGCGAACGACTCGCCAGGCCCGACCGTGATCGTCTCGCCATCGAGGCTCACCTCGATCTCGCCTGCATCTGGAAGCGTCGATGTGTTCTCGATGATGAACTGGCCTGCCACCGGCTCCTCGATCCGCACTGCTGTGTTGGGGGGGACGATATAGGTCACATCGCCCACCGTGCCAACCACCGGGTCGCCTGCCTCAACCACGAACGCAAGCGAGCCCAGTTGCACCAGCACTTGATTGTATGTCGTCAGCGTGATGGTCGTGGGGGTGCTGTTCAGCATCGCCTTGAGCTGCGTCCCAGTGCCCGCGGCCTGCTTGAACCGCGCGGCCTGGACCGTTTGGGCGATCTTGAACGAGGCCGGCGCGTACAGCTCTACCTCTTGTGGTTGGCTGAGACTGGCCACGCCAAAGCGTGCATCGTCGAGAATGACCTGCTTCGCGACCAGCAGCTTGCCCGCCGACTTGCCCGAGCGCACTGTCGCATCGATCTGCAACTGCCCTGTCTTGATGTCGCTCTTGATGCGCTGGTCAGTAGCTCCCTCCAGCAACACCTCGCCAAGCGACGCGCTGTTGATGACGCCCTTCCAGGCGGGGCTTTCGTCCACCAGATCGCTCTCGAGGGCCAGGCGCTTGCCACCCAGGTCGATCTGCCCCTCGCCCCATCCCAATCGTTGGTAAGAGAGCTTGAGTGGTTTGAGCAGGCGGACATGCTTTTCCAGCTTGACCAACTGGTTGGCCTCGACCTTGGCATCGATCTTGGTCTCGGCGGCCTTGCCCTCCTCAGACTTGACCTTTTGCTCCATGTCGCCATCGAGCACGACCTTGCCATTGCCCAGGCTATCCTGGATGGCCTCAGGGGCATCGCTGTCGTCGATGAGGTCAGACTCGATCAGCAAGTTCTTGCCCGCGATATCGACCTTGCCCATGGAGGTGCCATCGCTCTTCTTGGAGAGCTTGAGTTGCTTGAGCAGGCGGACGTGCTTTTCCAGCTTGAGCGACTGGTTGGCCTCGACGTTGGCATCGATCTTGGTCTCGGCGGTCTTGCCCTCCTCAGACTTGACCTTTTGCTCCATGTCGCCATCGAGCACGACCTTGCC
>JAAYDS010000094.1 GCA_012729155.1 Chloroflexota bacterium
ACATGTGATCGTGTCGCCAGCCAACTCGGAATCGCGGCAGACTCGCCCTTTCGCCTGCAAGCAGCGCTGCTCCATCAACTGCGCGAGGAGCTGAATGCGGGGCACACCCGTACGAGCAGGCAGCAACTGCTCGAGGCCACCGCCGTGTTGGCGCAGACGGATCTCAGCGGGCTAACGGCCCAGCTCGATGGACTGGCCGCGGCGGGGCGTGTCTCGGCCGAGCCCTCTCTCGAAGGCGAACCCCTGTATGCCCTACCACAGGTGCAGCAAGCCGAGCAGCGCATCGCCGAGCGTCTGCGCTGGCTGCTGCAACAACCACCTGCACGCCGTCTGGGGCTTGATGCACAAGCGGCGTGGGCGCTGGTAGATCGCCATGGGCGGAGCTTGACCGACGAGCAGCGCGACGCTGTGGTGGCGCTGTTGTGCGGCGCACGGCTCGTCGTCCTCACCGGTGGACCGGGCACCGGCAAGACCACGACCATGCGCACGCTGCTCGCCTGTATCGAGAGCCTGAGCATCTCAACCGCGCTGTGCGCCACCACGGGCCGTGCGGCGCAGCAGCTGGCTGCCTCTACCAGTCGCACCGCGGCCACTGTGCACCGTCACCTGCGCATCGGCGGGGCCGATAGCCGAAGCGCTCCCGAGCAAGTGCAGGAGCAGGTGCTGGTCATCGACGAGTCCTCGATGATTGACCTGTGGCTGATGGACGAGATCACTCGCCGTCTGGGGCCCGATACGCACCTCTTTCTGGTGGGCGATGTCGATCAGTTGCCCTCGGTTGGCCCTGGGGCCATTCTGCAAGACCTGATCGCCGCTTACGAGCATGGCGCCCACCCCCTTGCAAAGGTTGTGCGATTGACACGTATCTTTCGCCAAGAGGCGGGCGCCGAAAGCATGATCGTGGCCAACTGTCACCGCGTGCGAGTGGGTGAGCGGCCCGTGCGCGAGGTGCCGCCAACCTCGGACTATTTCGAGATGCACCGCGAAACCCCGCTCGAGGCCAGAGAGCTGGCGGTAGAGCTGGCCACGCAGCGGTTACCACGCTATCTGGGCGTGCCCCCCAGCGAGGTGCAGGTGCTGACGCCCATGCACGGTGGCGAGGCAGGCGTGCGCGCCCTCAACGAGGCGCTGCAGCAGGCGCTCAACCCTCCTCGTAGCGACCGCGCCGAACTGGCCCTGGTGCGAGGACCGCGCAGTAGCGAGACACGGCGCACCTTGCGCGTGGGCGACAAGGTGCGCCAGATGCGCAATGATTATGCCAAGCAGGTGTATAATGGTGATCTAGGTGAGATCGTCACCATCGAGCGGTCAGCGCGCGAGCTTGCTGTGCGCTTTGACCAGGGAGTGGCCGTCTATAGCTTTGACGAGGTGGACGATCTCAGTCATGCTTGGGCAATGACGATACACTCGGCGCAGGGCTCGCAGTGGCCGGCCATCGTGGTGGTCATGCTGACGAACCACTATGTGATGCTCGAACGCAATATTCTCTATACTGCCCTTTCGCGAGCCCAGCGGTTGGCTGTGGTCATCACCCAAGAGCGCGCCCTGCGCATCGCCGTGAAGAACGCGCGCTCTGTGGAACGCCGCACCGGCCTGCGGCACTATCTGACGGAATCGGACCGATAGATGAGCATCTTTTGACCGGCAGACGGGTTATCGTGAGCGCAATCTGCTGATGGAGTGGCTACGTATGATCATGCGAATCGTGGCTGTGCTGTTAGGGGCCTATCTCTTGGGCGCTCTGCCGGTGGGCTATCTCATCGTCAAATGGACCAAAGGGGTAGAACTGACCCGCCTGGGCAGTGGCCACACTGGTGGCACCAACGCTTTGCGCGTCGCGGGGGCGCTGGCGGGCGGCCTGACGGTGGTCTTTGACTTTGCCAAGGGGCTGGCCGCCGTGGTCTTGGCCGAGCGCTATGCGGCGGGCGTGCCAGGCGAGGCCTGGGTACTCTCTCTGGCCGGGTTGCTGACTGTGGTGGGGCACAACTATTCGGTTTTCCTCAAGTTCAACGGCGGCGTTGGCACCATGACGAGCCTGGGCGCTGGCGTTGCCCTGATGTTCAGCGGCACGCTGGCAGCCTGGGGCCTTGGATTTGCCCTCATCATCCTCACACGCTATGCCTCGTTGGGCTCGCTCTCTATCGCGGCTGCGCTGCCGGTCGCCTGCCTCATCGGCGCGGCGGTGGGCGCCTGGCCCTACCAGTACCTCGCCTTTGCCGTGGGCGCCGGTGTGCTATCGATCTATGCCTTGCGCGCCAACATCGCACGGCTGCTTCGCGGCACCGAGCGCAAGGTGGGCCAACGCGCCTAGAGCTGCTTTCATCTCTTCTCTGGTCATCCGCCCTCGTGGCATCATGGCAGAATTGGCGCATCCCCCCGGCTGGCCTATAATGGGGTGGTTTGTCGCCCAACCCGCGACCCCCAAACCACGCAACCATCCATTGGTAAGCTATAACAGTCCCCAGGAGGGATGGCGGTATGTCCAGTAAATGGGTCTATCTTTTCCACGAAGGCGATCGGTCGATGCGCGAGCTACTCGGCGGTAAAGGCGCTGGCCTTGCCGAGATGACCAACGCCGGCTTGCCCGTGCCACCAGGCTTTACCTGCACGACAGAGGCGTGCCTGGCCTTTTTTGCGGCTGGCCGTCAGTTCCCCGAGGGCATGTGGGATCAGGTCGTTACAGCGATGCGCGCTACCGAACAAGAGACCGGCAAGGCCTTTGGAGATGCCAAGAACCCGCTGCTGGTATCGGTGCGCTCGGGTGCGCGCGTATCGATGCCCGGTATGATGGACACGGTGCTCAACATCGGCCTCAATGCCGAGACGCTCAAGGGCCTGGCGGAGCTTTCGGGCAACGAGCGCTTTGCTTATGACTCGTATCGCCGCCTGATCTCGATGTTCGGGCGCATCGTCAAGGGCATCAAAGGCGAGCTCTTTGAGATGGTGTTGGACCGCTTCAAAGCCCAGACCAAGGGCGGGCGCGATACCGACCTCACCATCGACATGCTCAAAGAGATCGTGGCCGAGTACAAGACCCTCTATCGCAACCAGCTTGGCGAAGAGTTCCCCGAGGACGTTTGGGAGCAGCTGCGACAGGCCATCACAGCCGTGTTCGATTCGTGGTTTGGCCCCAACGCCGCCACCTATCGTCGCTTCCATGGGATTTCTGATGACTGGGGCACGGCCGTCAACGTGTGCACCATGGTCTTTGGTAACATGGGCGATGACTCGGGCACCGGCGTGGCCTTTACCCGCAACCCCAACACCGGCGAGCCGCAGCTCTATGGCGAGTACCTTACGAACGCTCAGGGCGAAGACGTGGTGGCCGGTATCCGCACCCCCATGCCCATCGCCGAGCTCGAGCGAGTCAACCCCGAGATCTATGCCGAGTTTCTGCGTCTGGGCACAATGCTCGAGGGCCACTATCGCGACATGCAGGACCTGGAGCTGACTGTCGAGCGCGGCAAGCTCTGGATGCTGCAGACGCGTAGCGGCAAGCGCACCGCTCGCGCCGCCGTCAAGATCGCGGTCGATCAGGTGAGCGAGGGCCTCATCACCAAAGAAGAGGCCGTCATGCGCGTCACGCCCGAACAGGTGGACGCCCTGGTGCACCCCGTGTTCGACGACAAGGCCAAGAAGGTCGCACAAGAGCGTGGTGACCTGCTCACTCACGGCCTGAACGCCTCGCCTGGCGCTGCCACCGGCGTTGCCATTTTCGACTCGGCGCGTGCCGAAGAGGCCGCCAAGACAGGGCAGGCCATCATCCTGGTGCGCCCCGAGACGTCGCCCGACGACGTGGGCGGCATGCTCAGCTCAAAGGGTGTGCTCACGCAGCATGGTGGCGCCACGTCGCACGCTGCAGTGGTGGCTCGTTCGAACAACCTGCCCTGCGTGGTAGGTTGCGAGGATATCGGCGTCAATGTCGAGCGTCGGCAGTTCACCATCGGCAATCGCACCATCCGTGAGGGTGACACCCTGTCGATCGATGGCTTTACCGGCGAGGTCTTTGCTGGCACCATCACCACGATGGATGCTGACCTCTCGCGCGAGAAGGAACTGGCCACGCTCCTCGCCTGGTCCGACGAGATCCGCCAGCTGGGCATCTACACCAACGCCGACTACCCGCGTGATGCCAGAGTGGCGCGCTCGTTTGGTGCCCAGGGCATCGGCCTCTGCCGTACCGAGCACATGTTCTTTGAGGAGAGCCGCCGCCCGGCAGTGGTGGGCATGATCATGGCGCGCACTGATGACGAACGCGCCAAGTACCTGGGGGAGCTGTTGCCCTTCCAGCGTGAAGACTTTGAGGGCATCTTTGAGGCCATGGACGGCCTGCCAACCATCATACGCCTGATCGACCCGCCTATGCACGAGTTCTTGCCCAGCCGCGAGAGCCTGATCGAAGAGGTCACCACGCTGCGCTGCACCGGAGAGAACCCCGAGTTGCTGGCCGAGAAAGAAGAGATGCTGACGCTGGTCAACTCTCTCCATGAGATCAACCCCATGATGGGTCTCCGCGGCTGCCGTGTCGGCCTTACCATGAAGGGTGTGACCGAGATGCAGGTGCAGGCGATCTTTGAGGCAGCCTGCCGCCAGGCCAAGAAGGGCATCGACGTGCATGTCGAAGTGATGATCCCGCTGGTGACTCATGTGAATGAGCTCAAGGCCGAAGTCACTACGCTGCGCAAAGTGGCCGAAGAGGTCATGGGGCGCGAGGGCATGCAGGTCGACCACAAGTTCGGCACGATGATCGAGACGCCGCGTGGCGCCATCACCGCCGGCGAGCTGGCCGAGTATGCCGAGTTCTTTAGCTTTGGCACCAACGACCTCACCCAGATGTCCTTTGGATTTTCACGTGACGACGCCGAGGGCAAGTTCCTCAAGACCTATGTCGAGCATGGCATCTTGCCGAAAAACCCGTTCCAGTCGCTAGACCAGGGCGGCGTGGGCAAGCTGATGGCCATGGCCGTCCAGGCCGGCAAAGAGGCCCGCCCCGACATCGAGCTCGGCATCTGCGGCGAGCACGGCGGCGACGCCGACTCGATTGACTTTTGCCACCGCGTTGGCCTCAAGTATGTGAGCTGCTCTCCCTACCGCGTCCCCGTGGCACGGCTGGCAGCGGCCCAGGCCGCTTTGCGCAACCGCTAGCCCTGTGATCTTACAGCGCGAGCCGCCGGATATCCGGCGGCTCGCGTCATTTACACCATCAGCACTCGAGATCGAGATCGCTCAAGTATTGCCGCATATAGTGCAGCAGAACATACCCTGTTGCAGACAACAGTAAACATGCCTATAATGCTGGCAAGCGTTGTGCCCAATATGATCGAGCGCCGTTCCCTCTTGTATTGTATAGCGACACTGTCAGAGGAAAATGGCCGCACTTGGCACCGAGCCCGATAGCGTCGAGTTGCCAGTCTCTGCCGAGGATGGGTTGCCGCAAGACTCTCTGCGCGATCAGCTCCGGCTCGTAAGCACGCGCGAGGGTTCGAGCGTATTCTTTGACCCCACCTCGCTGGCGATACTGACCGATGGCGTGCACGAATCGACCTGCAGCGCCCAAGCACGGGCAGTCCTCGCTGCCTTGCCAGACGTTGCCGACGATTGCTCACAGCAGCTGCCCCCCCCTCCAGATGCGGCCAACCTCACCCGACCCCGCCTGCAGCGGCTCACCCTCAACATCTCGAACTGCTGCAATCTTGCCTGCCGGTACTGCTATGCACATGGCGGCGACTATGCCATGCCGCAGGCATTGATGAGCGGGCACCGCGCAGCCGAACTGGTGGGCGAGGCACTGCGCCTTTGGGACATCGACGCCCTGATGTTCTTTGGCGGCGAGCCTTCACTGAATCCTGACGCCATCGCCGAAGCCTGCCTGTTGGTGACCGAGCTGCACCGCGCGGGACTGATTGCGAATCTGCCGCGCTTTGCCGCCATCAGCAATCTGGCTGGCCAGGGCGAGACCTTTGATGCGTTCCTTGGCCTCTGCAAGCTGCTCAACATCCACATCACCGCCAGCATCGACGGCCCGCCACAGGTACACGATGCCAACCGGGTTGACCGCACCGGCAACGGCAGCTATGCCCGCGTGCGAGACAACTTTGCGCGCGCTCGCGACCTGGGGCTCAGCCTCAGTATAGAGTGCACCTATAGCGACCAGCATCTGGCGCAGGGCATCAGCGTGATCGAGCTGATGCGCTTCTTCGACCAAGAGTTTGGGCTGCAACAGACGCACATCGCGCCGGTCATGCAGCAGGGCTGCAAAGGCGAGAAAGCCGCCGAGCTGTGCGCCCAGTATTGCGACGCGATCCAATTCACGCTCGAGACGTTGTCCAGCGGCCATATGCTCTCATTCAGCCTGGGGCAGCGCATCTTGCTGGCGCTCGCCAGACGGCAGCCCATCGCCCAGTATTGCCCTGCTGGCCAGGCCGAGTTGACCATCGGGCCAGATGGGATGGTGTACCCCTGTTTCATGTTTGTGGGTGCCAAAGAGTTTGAGCTGGGGACCATGGATGCCGAGCGCTGGCCGGCTGACAAGGGCAGCAAGGTCTTGTGCGAGATCGAGGCCAGCGGCAAGGCGAATCATCCCCTCTGTCGCGATTGTTGGGCCAGAGGTCTGTGCTCTGGTTGCATCGGCGGCGACTATTACGCCACCGGCAGCCTGAGCAGCAAGCCCAGCTGTGCTCTCACCAGGAGTATGGCGGCAGAAGCCATTGTGCGCCTGGCAGAGATGGGCCAGGGCAAGCGCCTTGGCTACTATGGTCATGCACATCGCCTGCGTGCTTTCCAATGAGGTGTGGGGGCGACGGCAATCGCCCAAAGTAGTGCCAAGTCGGCCGCAGGGTCAGAGTATGCTCTGGCAGGCAGAGTGTGCTCGAGCCTCGCACCCGTGCAGATGACACGCACACACGGAGCAACCAAACAATGAGCGAAAAACTGGCCAAACTGATGCTCGCCGAGATTCCGACGGATCAGCTCAAGCAGATCGTTGCTGGCATGGAGACCCTGCCCCAGCGAAGCGCCGCGACGTCGGGCGGCTTTTGTGGCCTCGACTGCCCGGGCTCTGATGGCAGCATTTGTGGCCTTGACTGCCACAACGTCACCCGTTCGACGGTTGGCGTCGTCGACCGCGCTAATGTCGCGGGCATTACTCGCGCCGAGCTCGACGCAGCACGCAGCAAATCCGTTGCGTTCAAAGACACGCTGCTCACGCAGGCGCGCATTCTGGGCAAGGTGCTCTAGCACCAGCAGCCTTTCCCCGCTCGGCTGCACGGCCTGCCAGGTGTTTGCCTGGCCAGGCCGGCCTCTAGTGGCATCAGCCACGGCGGGGTGAAACGCAAAGACCCCATAACTGCACGATGGAGGCAGCAGACAGTGAACGAACGACTCGCCAGGCTGGCCCTGGCCGACATCCCAACGACGCAGCTCAAGCAGATCATCGTCGAGTTTGATGGTCTGTCTCAGAGGGCCCTCACCGATTCGGGCGTCTTTTGTGGGCTCGACTGCCCCGGCACATCAGGCACCTTCTGCGGGCTCGACTGTCACGGCGTTTCTCGCGCCGCGATAGGCGTCATCGACCGCACCAACGCAGCTGGCATTACCCGTGCTGAACTCGATGCTGCGCGGAGCCAGGCGCTCGACTTTAAAAAGACACTGCTTGCCGAGGCACACGCCCTGGGCAAGGTGCTCTAGTCTGCTATAGGCTTGGTGAGGTGCCGCCTGCGCTCGGCGCTAACGCAAGAGCCATCCTGCCTCCGGCAGGATGGCTCTTGGCATGACAGGCATAGGCGTCTGGCTACACCGGCCCTATGAGGGTATAATCCCGGTGATAGACCATCACCATTGCCGAGCGAATACGATGAGCGTCGTCGACGAAATCAAACAGCGCCTTGACTTGGTCGATGTGATCAGCGCTTACACGCCGCTCACCAAGGCTGGCCGCAACTTTAAGGGGCTGTGCCCGTTTCACAACGAAAAGACGCCGTCGTTCATCGTCTTTCCTGAGACGCAAACGTGGCACTGCTTTGGCGCCTGCGGCACCGGTGGCGACTTGTTCGCCTTTATCATGCGGCGTGAGAACGTAGACTTTGGCGAAGCGCTGCGCCTGCTGGCCGAGCGCGCCGGTGTGCAGCTGGCCGCAAGAGATGCCGACAGCGCTCGCCAACGCGATGAGGTCGAACGCCTGCGCGAGGTGAATCAGGCGGCGGCCGAGCACCTTAACCATGTTTTGCTCGAGACGCCCGCGGGCGCTCCAGGCCGCGATTATCTGGCACGGCGCGGCGTCAGGCCTGAGACCATCGGCGCCTTTCAGCTTGGCTACGCCCCCGACGAGTGGCAAGCGCTACACGACCATCTGCGCCACAAGGGCTATGGCGATGACGACCTGCTGGCCGCAGGCTTGCTGAGCGAGAGCGACAGCGGCCGCCTCTATGACCGCTTTCGCGGGCGCGTCATCTTTCCTATTCGCGACATTCGCGGGCGAGTGCTGGGCTTTGGCGGGCGCGTGCTCGGCGATGGCGTGCCCAAGTATCTCAACACCCCCCAAACCCCCCTGTTCGACAAAGGTGCGATACTCTACGGCATCGACCTGGCCCGCGAGGCGATCCGCGAGCAACAGCGGGCCGTCATCGTTGAAGGCTATATGGATGTCATCGTGCCCTATCAAGAGGGCATACGCAACGTGGTGGCGGTGATGGGCACCGCCCTTTCAGAGGCGCACATCAATGTGCTCAAACGCCTCACCCATACCCTCATCTTGGCGCTGGATGCTGACGCCGCTGGCCTGGCTGCTGTCGAGCGCGGCACCGAGACCGCCCGACGTGCGCTGCCGCGCCGCGTAGTGCCCATCATCCAACCCAGTGGGCTCATCCGTTATGAAGAGCAGCTCGATGCTGAGATACGCATTATGACGCTGCCCGACGGCCTCGATCCCGACGAGTTGGTGCTGGCCGACCGCGCTCGCTGGGATGCTCTGGTGGGTGATGCTCTCCCGGTGGCTGAACACTTTTTCCGGCAGGCACGCACCGAGCTGGACGTGACGACGGGCAAAGGCAAGCGCGCCGCCATGGACAGACTCTTGCCGATCATTCAGTCCATCGAGAACGCCGCCGAGCGTACCCATTACGTGCAACAGCTCGCCCAGTGGTTGCGCATGGACGAGCGCATCATCAGCGAACAACTGGCTGGCCACCCTACTGCCACGCCCAGACGCCGACCCAGGCCCCGAGCCGAGACGGCCGTTGCAGCACCCCCCGGCGTCTCTCAGGGGCACGACGCTCTGGATGAACTCGAGCAGCATGTGCTCGGGCTGGTGATGGAACATCCACGCCTGGCCCTTGAGACCACCAATGCAGGCCTCTTGTCTGAAGAGGCCTTTGGCGATATGCGCCGCCGTCGCGCCTTTGCTGTGGCCCGCGAACTCTCGGCCTCTGGCCTGTTACCCGACCTCGCCGAGGTGCTCGAACGACTTGACACCGAGTCGCGCACCCATGTAGAATCGATCCTACGTCACAGACAGGGGCGCCCCGAGCAGAGCCCCGAGGCACTGCAAGAGGACCTCAATAAGGCATCAGCGCGCCTGCTCAAGGCGCACCTGACACGTGACATTGAACAGCTGCAGTTCGCCCTGCTGGACGCCCACCAGGAAGGGTTGCGCGAACGTGAGGCCGAGCTCCATCTCGCCATCGACCGTCTGACTCGGCAACGCCACCTGGTAGACCAGCGCTACCACGCCGCCACCTATTTCGGCCGCCGCCAAGCCAAGGAAGCAGTGACCCGCCATCATGGCTGAGCAACACAACTCAGAGCCCCAGCCCAGCAAGATCATCCAGACACTGTTGGCCAAGGGCAGACGCGAGGGGTACATCACCAGCGACGAGGTGCAGCAGGTGCTGCCTCAAGGCGCCAAAGCACAGGCG
>JAAYDS010000095.1 GCA_012729155.1 Chloroflexota bacterium
TACTTGCTGGTGGCCATCGGGTGGAAGGGCAGCAGCTCATAGTACATCAGGTTGGGAAGCTTGCTGACGAACTCGGCGATTTTGCCAATCTCCTCTTTGTTATCGTTGATACCAGGGATGATCGGCGTACGAATGAGCAGTGGTTGCGGCTGCTGGCCTAGCCGGACAGCGTTGGCGAGGATGCGCTCGTTGGGCACGCTGGTGCACTCGCGGTGCTTGTCCGAGTCCATCACTTTGATGTCCATCATCACGATATCTACCACTGGCAAAATGGCCTCGACCCGCTCCCAGGGAAAGTTTGCAGCGGTTTCGATGGCGGTCTGAATACCCTCGCGGCGGCACCCTTCGAGGATGTCATACGAGAACTCGAGCTGCAGCAGCGGCTCGCCACCAGACAGCGTGACCCCGCCCTCTGACGTCTCATAGAAGGCCTTGTCGCGCATGATCTCTTGGAGCACCTCTTCGTGGGTTTTTACCTCGCCCACGAGCACCAGCGCCTCGGAGAAGCAGTTGTCAGCGCACAGGCCGCAGCCAGTGCATAGCTCGCGCTTGAACACATGAACGTCATCAACCATGACGTGTGCACCTACAGGGCATACCCGGAAGCATGCTCCGCAAGCGATGCAGCGCTCGGGAAAGAACTGGATCTCGGGCTTTGGCGCCAGAGTCTCGGGGTTATGGCACCAAAAGCAGCGCAGATTGCACCCCTTGAGAAAGACGGTTGTCCGGATACCAGGACCGTCGTGAATGGAGAATCGCTGAATGTTGGTGATGACGCCTTCCGACATGTTCGCCCCACTTTGCTTGAGATGATGCGGGGACGTGCCCCCGCTGGCCGAAAGCCTCGTCATGGTAAGGCCGCTGTAACAGACTGTCAAATAGCCGCCGGAGCTCATTGTGAAAATGTCACTCTGCACTATAATGAGGGTTGACGTCTGCTGGGAGGTGAGGTTCTGAAAACGCTACTTTTTGTGCTCGGTTACACGCGACGCTACATCAAGCCCATGTTGATCGCAATCGTCAGCATGGTGGTCCTGGTGGCTGTGCGCCTGATCTCTCCGCAGATCATCCGTACGCTCATCGCCCTGGTCTCTGAAGGCGCCGGAATGGAGGCGATGCCGCAAATCACGCGGCTGGCCGTCGGGCTGCTGGTCATCTATGTGATCCGCGGTCTGATGCAGTTTCTGAGTAGCTATATGTCGCACTGCGCCGGCTGGGGCGTGGTGGCAGATACGCGCCGTGCGGTGTACCAGCATCTACAGCGGCTATCGCTGCGCTTTTATGAGAATCAGCAGACCGGGCAGTTGATGTCGCGGGTTATCAACGACACCGAACTGTTCGAGCATCTGATCTCACACGCTGTGCCTGACCTGCTGGTAAACGCGCTGATGCTGGTTGGCGTGCTGGCTGTCATGTTCTCGATGAACCCGTTGCTGGCTGTGCTGACGATGTTGCCTGTGCCACTGCTGGCCGTAGCAATGCGCGGCTTTGGCAAGTACGTGCGCCCCGCCTTTCGTCAGCGCCAGGCAGCGCTGTCTGACCTCAACGCCTCGCTAAACGATAGCCTGTCGGGCGTGCGCGAGATCATGGCGTTCACGCAGGAGGAAAAGCAGCAGCGCCACATCAGCCGACACATCGATCGCTATCGCGACTCGATGCTTAGGGCACTCAGGCTGATGGCCATGTTTGGTCCGCTGATTGAGTTCGCCTCGTCTCTGGGCACCGTGGTGGTCATCTACTTTGGCGGGCGCTTGGCCTTTGGCAAGACGCTGCCCCTGGAAGACCTGGTGGCCTTTTTCCTTTACCTGGAGCTGTTCTATCAGCCGGTGCGCGTGCTGGGTGGTGTGTGGGAGCGTGTGCAAGAGAGTCTCGCGGGCGCAGATCGCATCAATGAGCTGCTCAGCGAGCAGCCAGACGTGGCCGACCGGCCTGGAGCCGATCCACTCGAGGCCCCCGTCACCGCTCGCATCGTGCTGGATGACGTCACCTTTGCCTACCAGGAGGGCGAAACCGTCCTCGAGCATATCGATCTAGCGATCGAATCGGGCCAGGTGGTGGCCCTGGTGGGGCCCACCGGTGTGGGCAAGACGACTCTGGCCAGCCTCATTCCTCGCTTTTACGATGTCACCGAGGGCGCGGTCTTGCTCGATGGTCGCGATCTGCGTGATCTACAGCTTGCCGGTCTGCGGCAGCAGGTGTCCATGGTATTGCAGGATGTCTTTTTGTTCACCGGCACCGTACGTGAGAATATCCTCTTCGGGCGTCCCGGGGCCACCGAAGAGGAGATGATCAACGCTGCCAAGGTGGCCAACGCCCATGATTTCATCATGCATATGCCCGAGGGCTATGACACACTCATCGGTGAGCGCGGCGTCAAACTGTCGGGCGGCCAGAAACAGCGCATCTCAATCGCTCGCGCCGTGCTGAAAGATGCTCCCATCCTGGTGCTGGACGAGGCTACCTCGTCGGTCGATACCGAGACCGAGGTGCTCATTCAGCAGGCACTGGAGCGGTTGATGGTTGGTCGTACCACGCTGGTGATCGCTCACCGGCTGTCGACCATTCGCAACGCCGA
>JAAYDS010000096.1 GCA_012729155.1 Chloroflexota bacterium
CGCGAGGGTCTGCAGCACGGCCATTGGGTCGATGTCTATCCCAGCCGCGGCAAGACGGCCGGCGCGTTCTCGTCTGGCGCCCCTGGCACGGCTCCGTTGATCCTGATGAGCTACACCGATGATATCGAGAGCCTCAGCACCTTAGCCCACGAGCTGGGGCATTCGATGCATTCTTTTCTCACCTGGCAGACACAGCCCATCGTCTATAGCGACTATTCGATCTTTGTGGCCGAGGTGGCGTCAAACTTTAACCAGGCCATGGTGCGAGATCACCTGTTACGTACGCTCGATGACCCCAGCTACCAGTTGGCCTTGGTCGAAGAGGCTCTGTCTAACTACTATCGCTACTTTTTCCTCATGCCAACGCTCGCCCGCTTTGAGCTCGAGACGCATACACGCATCGAGCAGGGCGAGGCCCTCTCGGCAGATAGCATGAGCGAGCTGCTGGCCGATCTCTTTGAGGAGGCCTATGGCGGCCAGGTGAGCTACGAGCGTGAGCGCGAGGGCATCACCTGGGCTGAGTTCTCGACACATCTGTACGCCAATTTTTACGTCTACCAATACACCACCGGCATCGCAGCCGCGCGAGCACTGTGCAACCGCGTCATGGCGGGAGAGTCTGGCGCCGTTGAGGCCTATCTCGATTTTCTGCGGGCCGGGAGCTCTGCCTATCCCCTGGACGCTCTGGCCAGCGCAGGCGTAGACATGTCTTCACCTCAACCTATTCAGGAAGCCTTTGACTACCTCGACAGCCTGGTTGATCGCCTGGCCGAGCTAACGCGCCGGCAGGGGGATTCGAGTCAATGAGACACTGGAAGCTCTGCGTGAATGCCGGCTTTTTTGGCGCCCAGCGCGACGTCTATACCGAGTACCGTCCGCCACAGACGCTCGAGGCCAAGTTCGCGGCCTTTGCGGCAATGCCCCGTCTTGATGGCGTCGAGCTCAAGTACCCCTTCGATCTGGAAGATGTTGCGCTTGCACATCGCCTGCTAGACGAGACAGGGCTTCGGCTGGCAGCGGTCAACGTCGATATCAAGGATGCGACCCACTTTCGCTATGGCGCGCTGTCGGCTCGCTCGGCCCAGACCCGTGCCCTCGCTGTGCAGCGCATCACCGAGGGCATGGATCTGGCAGCAGAGCTGGGCGCCGATCTGGTGACTACCTGCCCTCTGGCCGAGGGGTTCGACTACCCGTTTGAGCGCGACTACCGCCAAGCCTGGGAGGCGATGATCGCCGCAGTCACTGAGGCGGCCGACCATAACTCCACCATGCCGCTATGCCTCGAGTATCAGCCCCATGATATGCAGAGCAAGCCATTACTGAGCAACGTAGGCAAAGCGCTCTATCTGTGCCAGCGTGTCGAGAGGCCCAACGTAGGCATAAACCTCGATATCGGCCACGCTCTGGCGGCGGGTGAATCGCCGGCCGAGGTCGCTACGCTGCTGCAGAGCGCGGGCAAGCTCTTTTACATCCACACCAACGACAATCCAGGGGACGGGGGCGATTGGGACCTGCTTTCGGGCTCGATGCACTGGTGGCAATGGATCGAACTCTTCTACACCCTCGATCGACTGGGCTATGACGGTTGGCTGGGCGCTGACATCGCCGCCCACCAGATGGACGCGCCCACCGCCTTTGGCGCCAATATCATGCTACTGGACCGTATGTGGACGTTGGCAGAACGGCTCGAGCCAGAGACAATCGAGGCATTGATGGCGCGCGAGGGCAACGCCGCTCAAGTGTTCGCCTATCTCACTCGCGATCTAGAGCGATGAGTGCACGCGCCGCGGGCCTGGGGCGCAGCAAGCGCGTGCCCGTCTAGTCAAGGAGACGCTCCGATGACGACTGACCGCCCGAACATGCTACTGCTGCTCACCGATCAACACCGCCGTGACTCGCTGGGCTGCTATGGCAATGCGATCTGCCGCACGCCTCATCTCGACCGCCTCGCGGCCGAAGGCGTGCGCTTTACTGAGTCGTTCACCAATACGGCCATCTGCACTGCCGTGCGTGCGACGCTGCTGACAGGGCTCGAACCCCACCAGCACGGCATGTTGGCCAACTTTGAGCGCAATGTGGGCTACCCGTGGGAGCTGCCAGAACAGCTCGTTCCCTTTAGCCACTATCTTGACGAGGCGGGGTACCGTTGCGGCGTGGTGGGCAAGTGGCACCTAGGCCTGACCCGTGGCCCCGAGGAGAGCGGCTTTGAGGGCCCGCACTTTGCCGGCTGGGACGCACCCAAGCAGCACCCTGCCTATGAGGCCTATCTCGAGGAGCACCAACTACCACGTTGGAGCGTGCGCGATGAGATTCGCGGCACATTTCCCAACGGCGAGCCTTCCATCGCCATAGGCGGCATCTACGAGGGGCCCGTCGAGGGCACCTACCCGTACTTTCTGGCCGAGTTGACGATCGAGCGACTACGCACCTACGCCCGTGAGGGCGCGACTACAGGACAGCCCTTTTTCCTGCGGGCCGACTTTTTCGGGCCGCATCTCCCGTACTATCTGCCGCAGGAATACGCCGATATGTACGATCCAGCGCTGGTGGAGCGCGCCCCCAGCATGGCAGAGACGTTTGAGGGCAAGCCCGCCGTCCAGCGCTGGTATAACGGCCACTGGGCCTTTGACACCTATGCCTGGGAGGCCTGGCAAAAGCTCGTGGCCATGTACTGGGGTTATGTCACGCTGATCGACCAGCAGATCGGGCGCATCCTCGATACCGTCGATGAGCTTGGCCTGCAAGATAACACCGCCGTCTTTTTCTCGGCAGACCATGCCGGCTTTGTGGGGGGCCATCGCCTGGCCGACAAGGGGCCGGCCATGTACGACGATATCTACCGCATCCCGATGCTGATTCGGTGGCCGGGCATCGCGCGCCCCGGCACCGATTGTGCTGCCATGGTGACACTCATGGACCTGATGCCCACCTTTCTGGACGTGGCCGGGCTGCGTGTGCCCGAGCACGTGGCTGGGCGCAGCATTGTGCCGCTGCTAAAGGGCGATCTGCCCGCCGACTGGCCCACAGAGGTCTATTTGCAGTTCCACGGCCACCACTTTCCCTACCCACAGCGCGGCATCCGTACGCACACCCACAAGCTGGTGATCAACCCACCCGATGTGAACGAGCTGTACGACCTGATGATCGACCCGCACGAGTTACACAACGTCTATGATGACCCAGCCTATGCCCGTGTGCGTGACGCCTTGATGCGCAGGCTGTATGCGCATCTCGAGAGCAGCGGCGACAACTTTCGCCACTGGATGGCCACCATGTTCAGGGTGCACTAGGCCAAAGCACTCTCTACCTGCGAGGCGACGATATGCGGTGCAGCAACATCTGTCTCATCACCGAAGACCTGCCCCGCCTGGCACACTTTTATGAACAGGTGACCGGCGTCAGGGCTGAGGGTGGTGACATCCACGTAGAGTTGCGGATAGCGGGGGCTGGCCTCGCCATCATCTCGACAGCGGGCATGGAGGCGCTGGCTCCTGGGGCAACGAGCAGCGCCGGCCACGGGGCGGCAGCATCGGGTTTGAGGTAGACGATGTGACAACGTCTACGAGCGGCTCCAAGTGTTGGGTGTGGCCCTTGTCAAGCTGCCGAAAACACACCCATGGGGAGCGCGATCTGTATGGTTCCGCGACCCCAATGGGAACATCATCAGCTTCTATGCGCCCGCCAAATGAGGGTCAGCCTCACAATCGCGCCTAACCCTGATCGAGCAGCCCGGCGACGTAGGGAGACTGAAACTCGCTCGCCAGCAGGTCCATAAGCACCACGTCATAGGCATGGCCTGCGACGATGCGCGCTGCGCGACGGCGGCCGATCTCACGAAAGCCGAGGCTACGATAGCACGCCAGCGCCCGATGGTTGAACTCGAAAGCGCCCAGCATGATGCTGTTCAGGTTCAACAGACCAAAGGCATAGTCGAGGAGTAACGCGGTCGCCTCTCGGCCAAAGCCCTGCCCCCAACAGGCTGGATCCCCGACAAACAGACCCAGCTCGCCATTGCGGTTGATGAAATCCAGGTTAAAGAGGATGCCGCGGCCAATGTGGCGGTCGTCGGCCATCCTACAGATAGAAAACAGCCGACAGTGCTCGCCCGGCGCCTCGATGAACTTTTGCAGTGTGCCGATGCTGACTTGCACATAGGCCTCATCGCCCAGTGGCAGGCTAACGCGCAGATCGCTGAGCCAGGCATGCCAGTCTGAGGCATCTTCGGGCAAAGGCGGCGTAAGGTAACAACGCGAGCAGGCTAGCTGTCTAGTGCGTGGCATCGTCACTCTCCCCCGTCACAACCAGACCAGCGGTGGCTCCGGCTGCTCGGCCCGCAAGCGGGCAACATCCTGAGCGGTGGGCATCGACACCACAGCCCCCACGCGCGAAACGGCCACGGCGCCGCAGGCGTTTGCCAGTTGGGCTGCATCGTCCAGCGAGAGGCCCCTGGCTAGCCCCAGGGTGAGCCCGGCCGACCAGGCATCGCCTGCGCCCGTGGTGTCTGCCACTTGTACCTGATAGGCGGGCAACTGTCTGGCGCCATCATCATCCAACAGCAGGCATCCTTGGGCTCCCAACTTGAGCGCTACGGCCCGCGGGCCCAGCACCTTGAGTCGCTCGGCGGCCAGGCGGGCGCTCGCCAGACCATCGACGGCCAGCCCGGTAAGATGAGCGGTCTCACTGGCGTTTGGCGAGAGCACATCGGCCTGCGCCCAGATGTCAGGGCCATAGTCCCGAATCGGCCCAGCGTCGACCACTACCGGTATCGCGTGCGCGCGTCCCCACGCAATTGTCGCAGTCACTGCGTCCGCAGGCACCTCAAAGTTCACTAGCAGCGCCTCGGGATGAGCAGCCATGCCGTCTAGCCCTTGCTGAACACGCTCGGCATGCAGCTCCTGGTTGGCCCCGATGACCACCAGAATGGTGTTCTCTCCCGCGTCGTCGACCATGATCAACGCCACGCCCGTGCCTCGGTGCGCCAACGGCTGCACAGCGCTGCCATCAACGCCGCGCAGCTGCAGCGTCTCGAGCGCACGCTGCCCAAACTCATCGTCTCCCACGCAGGCAACCAGCGTCGAGGCGGCTCCAAGCTGGGCCAGCGCCACCGCGGGGCTGGCGCCTTTGCCGCCGAGACCCACCGTCAGCTTGCGAGCCCGCAGGTTCTCGCCGCGCAGAGGCACGCGCTCTGTGGCAACAGAGAGGTCCATATTGATGCTGCCAACCACGGCCACCCGCGGCACATCGCTCATGGCGGCTCCTTACGTCGCGATAGAGAGCGCGGAGCGATGCCTCCCGCCCCGCGCTCTATGCAAGCGGCTACTCTTTGACCGGCAGCTCGCAATTGCTAAGCTTTTCGATCACCTTGACTACGGCCGAGTGGTCGAGGTTGCCCCAGCCGTTGGCCATCATTGCCGAGAACAGCTCATGTGCCAGCGCCGAAGCAGGGAGTGAAGCGCCAAATGCCCGCGCCGCCTCGCGGATGATGTTCAGGTCTTTGTAGTGGAAGCTGGCCCGGAACCCGGGCTCATAGTCGCCCTTGATGATGCGCGGGCCTCGCACATCCATAACACGCGTCTGGGCATAGCCCGCCGAGAGCACCTTGAGAATGATCTCGGGCTCAACGCCGGCTTTGGCGCCAAGCACTAGCGCCTCGGCCATGCCGATAAAGTTCATCGCCACCTGGATCTGATTACAGGCCTTGACCGTTTGCCCGGCGCCAGAGGCGCCGCAGTAGGTGGGCGTGCCCATCAGCTTGAGGATCGGCTCGGCCTGCTTGAACACCGCTTCATCGCCACCCACCATAATCGACAGACGAGCCTCTTTGGCGCCCACGTCGCCGCCACTCACCGGCGCATCGATCATAGGGCAGCCCTTGGCAGTGGCACTCTCTGCCACTTTGCGCGCCGTGATGGGCGAGATGCTAGACATATCGATCAGCAACGTACCTTTGGATGCGCCTTCGAGCACACCATTCTCGCCCAGATAGACCGCCTCAACATGAGGCGAATCGGGAACCATCGAGATGACCACATCCACATCGGTGGCCGCTTCCTTGTTCGAGTTGACGACCGTCAAACCCGCAGCAGCCGCACGTTCGCGTGCGGGGGCAAAGACATCGTATGCCTTGATCTGATGGCCGCCCTTGGCGAGATGCCCCGCCATCGGGGTGCCCATGATGCCCAGGCCGATAAATCCAATACGCTTACCCATTGCCAACTTCTCCTTACACACTATCGCTCTCGAGCGATGAGATGGGATTTGCCGCGCAAATGTGCGGCAATACGATGCCCCGCTCGCGCAAAAAGGCGAGGGTGCGCTTCAGATCGGGGATGCCCCTACGCCCCCCGAGCTGACTACACTTGATAGCCGCCACTGCCGCTGAGAAGAGCGCCACGTCGCGCAGACTCCACCCGTGCAGCAGGCCCACGATATAGGCGCCATGGAATACGTCGCCAGCCCCAGTGGTATCGACCACATCGACAGCAAAGGCGGGCGAGGCAAACTCCTCGTCGTGGGTCGTGGTCCAACTGCCCTGCTCTCCCGCAGTCTGCACGACGATGCGCGGGCCCAACTCCAGCGCCGCACGCCCTGCTCGTGCAGAGTCATCGATCCCAGTAAGAGCGGGCACAAAGCCTTGCCCGCCGACCAGCACATCCACCCGCGAGATCAGCCGGCGTATGTGCTCGGGCACCTGCCCGTTGGTCTTGCCGCCATCGAACACCACTGTCTTGCCGACCGACTGCATCCAGCCGGCGGCCTCGTAGGCTGCATCCGGATGGCTACCATCCAAATGCAGGTATTGGGCCGACAGAATGTACTCGCGGTCCAACTCTTCGGGTTGCACCTGGTGGCTGCGCATATCTTTGAGCGCCGAGAAAACACGCTCTCCTGTCTCAGCGTGCACCGACACCAGGATGACAGCACTCTCGGGCCCTGGGCGGCGGACCAATCTGCTGAGATCGATGCCGGCGCTAACCATCGACTCGAGCTTGAGCTCGGCGATGCGATCGCTGCCAGCCTGCCCCACGTAGCCCACCCGCGCGCCGAGCCTGGCTGCCGCCACCATGGCAGTGCCCACAGGGCCACCCCCATCAAGGCCAAAGCCAGCCAGCTGCGCGCCTCGCTCCCATGACGGAAACTCGTCCAGGCGGACCAGCACATCGAGTGTGCTGAGCCCCAGACCAACGATGTCCAGCGCAACCATCAAGCCACAACCACAGGCGAGATGTCCAAAAACTTGCAGGCCAGCCGCAGCGCAGCCTCCTGATCGCCATGGCTCATACTGGCATGATGCACAAAGCCCTCTTCGACTAGCGTTCGGTAGAGGCGAGCGTGATCTGCCACGCGAACCCAGGCCCAGGTGCCCGCCAGCGTCTCGTCGCTGGGCTCGATCTCGCCACGAGCGATAAGCATCTTCCACTTGCCGTCATACTCGGCCAGCCGGCAAAAGGTGACGGGCCCAGCCATCAGCTGAAACTGAGCCAGCCCTGCCTGCGGATCACGCTCAGCGATCTCACCTGTCCCCACCATATCAGAGCGAGACCGTAGCGCTGTCAGGCTAGGGTCGGCAGCCAGGCTGGTGGGGGCGTTGCCGCAGTGCCAGGCGAGCAGAACATTGGGGTCGTCACGATGCTGGATGGTCCAGTCGATAAAGTGAGGCACGGTGGCACGCTTGGCGGCGGCGTAGCTGGTCAGCATCGCCAAGGAGCCGAGCACATCCACCTCGCATGCCGTCAGCAGTCCCTGGTTGGTCAGACGCCCAAAGATGGCGCACACCGAGATGCCCATCATACGCTGCACCGAGGGCCAGCACTGGGCCGCCATGGC
>JAAYDS010000013.1 GCA_012729155.1 Chloroflexota bacterium
CCGCTCGCCTCCATCAGTCGCTCTGTGCTAAAGAGAGCGATATTGCCGATTGTCATCAACCCGGCCATAGCTGAGAAGATGAACATGATCCAGATGGCATAGAACTGGACCTGACGCAGCATCTGCCCCGGCAACAGGCTGACCGAGTCAGCATTGCTGCTGCTGTTGCCAACGGTCTCTGGCTCCCACCCTGCTGGTCGATAGCCCTCAGGGGGGTTGAGCATCCAGAATGACCCGACGATCACTGCAGCCGCAAAGATGGCGCCATACAGAGTGAACACGCCCGACACGCCCATGAGTTCGAGTAGATGGCCCCAGCTGCCGGCTAGCTGTATCCAGATCAGGGCGCCAAAACCAAAGCCCGCTACACCGAGGCCAGTGATGAGGCCTTTCTTATCAGGGAACCACTTGATGCCCACAGCGATAGGGCAGACATAGCCCAGGCCGATGCCCGCGCCACCCACCAGCCCGATAAAGACGAGTTGGTTGACAAAGTGCCCAAAGAGTGCGTCTTTGAGCAGGCCAGCCAGCAGATACCCTGCGCCCAGCACCAGGCCACCCGTCAAGGCCACGATGCGCGGACCTGAGCGGGCCTGCCAGCGACCAGCCAGCACCATCACGATGGCAAAGGTGGCCAGCCCCACCGAAAAGATGGTCTGAGTCTGTGTCTTGGAAAAGTAAAAGGGCGCTTGGAGCAGATCATTGGTAAAGGCGCTCCAGGCATAGATGGCGCCTAGACAGAGTTGGATCAAGATGGCGCCCACCACCACCCACCAGCGGTTGCGGACGCGCGGGGCCATTGCTGCTTGCATGCTCACACCTCTCCTGGGAAAAAACAGCCGGCGCGCCCGGCCGCCTGTCGTTGGCCAGACAGAGCAGCGGGCGCGCCGAACGACGCGTCCTAAACACGCCCCTTGATCAACAACTCTACCACATGCGGGTCGGCAAGGGTCGAGATATCGCCCAGGTTACTGGTATCCCCTTCTGCCACCTTGCGCAAGATACGCCGCATGATCTTGCCGCTGCGGGTCTTGGGTAGGGCATCGGCGAACTGGATCCAGTCTGGCCGAGCCGTGGGGCCGATCTCAGAGCGCACGTGGTTCATCAACTCGTTGAGCAGCTTGTCTGTCTTCTCGACACCACCATGCAGCGTCACATAGGCGTATAGCGCCTGGCCCTTGATATCGTGCGGGCGCCCAACCACAGCGGCCTCTGCCACCGCAGAGTGGCTCACAAGAGCGCTTTCGACCTCTGCCGTGCCGATGCGGTGCCCAGAGACGTTGACGACGTCGTCGATGCGGCCCTGCAGCCAGTAGTCGCCGTCCTCGTCTTTGATGCAGCCATCGCCGGTAAAGTACAGGTCGTTGTACATGGTAAAGTAGAGATCGATGAAGCGGTCGTGGTCGCCCCACATGGTGCGCATCATACCAGGCCAGGGCTTTTTGATGCAGAGTTTGCCGCTCTCTCCCAAATCGCATTCGGTGCCATCGTCGCGCAAGATGACCGGCTCAACGCCAAAGAATGGCTTGGAGGCGCTGGCGGGCTTGAGCGACATCGCGCCGGGTAGCGGCGTGATGAGGATGCCGCCCGTCTCGGTCTGCCACCAGGTGTCGACGATGGGGCACTCGCCATGGCCCACATGGTCATAGTACCAGAGCCAGGCAGCCGGATTGATCGGCTCACCCACAGAACCCAGTAGCCGCAGGCTCGAGAGATCACACTTTTCAACCCACTCTACGCCCTGGCTGGCCAGAGCACGGATGGCGGTGGGCGCCGTGTAAAAGATGTTTACCTGGAACTTGTCCACCACCTGCCAGAAGCGGCTGTTGTCGGGGTACGAAGGCACTCCCTCAAACATGAGGCTGGTGGCGCCGTTGGCCAGCGGACCGTAGACGATGTAGGTGTGGCCAGTCACCCAGCCGCAGTCAGCGGTGCACCAGTAGGTGTCCTCATCGTGGATGTCAAAGATGTACTTGTGCGTCACTGCGGCATAGGTCAGATAGCCAGCGGTCGTGTGAAGCACTCCTTTGGGCTGGCCCGTCGACCCCGAGGTATAGAGGATGAATAACGGGTCCTCGGCGTTCATCACCTCAACAGGGCAATCGGGCGACGCCGCGGCCATCTCCTCGTGCCACCAAGAGTCGCGCTCCTCTGTCATCGGCACAGCATCGGGGGCGCGCTGCACCACGATCTGGTGCTCGACGGTAGGGCAGCTATGCAACGCTTCATCGCATGTGGCCTTGAGGGGAATCTTGCGCCCTGCCCGCAACGAGACGTTGCTGGTGATCAGCAGCTTGCAGTCCGAGTCTTGGATGCGGCTGGCAAGCGACTGCGCGCTAAAGCCGGCAAAGACCACCGAGTGGATGGCCCCGATGCGCGTACAGGCCAACATGGCAATGGCCAGCTCAGGGATCATCGGCAGGTAGATGGCCACCCGATCGCCCCTTTGGATACCCTTGCTCTTGAGGACGTTGGCGAACTTGCTCACCTCACGGTGCAGCTCCTGATAGGTCAGGATGCGCACATCATCCTCGGGCTCGCCCTGCCAGATGATGGCGGCCTTGTTCTTGCGCCAGGTGCCAAGATGGCGGTCCAGGCAGTTGTACGAGACGTTGAGCTGGCCATCTTCGAACCACTTGATGTCGATGATGCGGTTCTCAGTGTCCCAGGTGTATTCACGGCCCTTGGTGGGCTTCTTGAACCAGTCCAGCGTCTCGGCCATCTTGAGCCAGAAACCGTCAGGGTTCTCGATCGACTCCTGATACATCTCCTGGTACTGCTCGAGTGAGCTGATCAGCGCGTTGGCCGCAAAGTCTGCCGGAGGCGGGAACTTGGTGCGATCAAGACCAACATCTGCGGGCATGAATGAACCTCCTAGAACGTGTGGATGCCAAAAGACCTCTTTGCCCTCTTGCAGATCCACATCTGGCGCGACGATGGCCAGAGGTCCGCCGAACTACCAGAGTCAGTGTAGCAACTATTGAAAACGATGTCAATGACTTTCGAAAACGAAAACTAGCAAAAGACACAACAAAGAGCCGTCAA
>JAAYDS010000097.1 GCA_012729155.1 Chloroflexota bacterium
CGCATATGAGCATCCACCTGGATGCCCTTCCGCGTGGGCTTTAGGCCGATCATCTCCAGGCCCAGGCCCTCGATGTTGGGCGCACGCCCGATGGCAGACATGACCAGCTCGGTCTCTATCGTCTCGACGCCACTCGCCGTCTGCACCGTAGTGCCAAAGCCTTGCTCCAGACGGTCGACCTGCGTCACGCGAGCGCCAGTCTTGATCTCGACGCCACGACGCCCCAACGACCAGGCCAGGCCCTCGCCCACGCTGTGATCCATCAGCGGAGCAATACGCGGCAGCATCTCGACCAGCGTCACCCGCACACCAAAGGTGGCAAAGAGCGAGGCGAACTCGATGCCGATGGCACCACTGCCAATGATACAGAGACTGCTGGGCAGTCGGTCGAGAGCCAGGGCGCTCGTCGAATCTAGAATGGCAGGGTCATCGAGCCCGGGAACCGGCACGGCCAACGTGCGCGAGCCTGTAGCAATGATGATCGACTCGGCCACCACCGCCTCTGTGGTATCAGGCGAGGCTACACTGAGAGTGCGCTCTCTCGCAAAACGCGCTTCGCCTACGAGCAGCTGGACGCCGGCGCGCGTGAGCAGTTTGCTCACACCACCCACCAACTGCGTCACAACGCGCTCTTTGTGAGCCTGCACAGCAGTCCAGTCGTAGCCGATCTCGCCAGTGCGCACGCCAAAGCGCTGCGCCCCCCGAGCTGACTCGAACACCTCGGCGCTGTGCAGTAGCGCCTTGGTGGGGATGCAGCCATAGTTCAGGCAGACCCCGCCGATCTTGCCCCGCTCAATCACAACGACGTTCGCCCCGAGCTGCCGAGCACGCAACGCCGCGGTATAGCCGCCAGGCCCGGCGCCGATGATGGCGATATCCGCTTGAATCATCTATCACCTCGATCGTTCAGTTGCTGCAGACCCAGCTCTGCCCAAGCGCGCATGGCCGCCTGAGGATCGATCAACCAGGGGCCATCAAGATGCAGCGTCACCTGTAGATGAGCGCCAGCGCGCAGCATATGCTCGCGCTCTCCGTCCAATGCCAGTGCGCCCGGCTCGGTCAACTCCACAGCCGACGGACGCTCCTTCCAGAGTTCGTGGCTCGCCGTGATGTTGGTCGGCTCAACCAGACCGGGCGCCAACACGGCCAGCGGTCCTGTCTCTGAGCGTGTCCCCAGCGTCACCCAGCGACCCCACGGGTCGCGCGGGCCGATAATCCCCTGCGTCGCAGCGATAGAGGTGAGCCCCACACTGTGCGCCTCGGCGCGCGTCACCCACAGATGACGCAGTGAGGCCATGCTCCATACGGCAGCAGCGCCCACAAACTGGCTCTTGAGCAACCCTACATCGACCAGGGCGAGATCAAGCTCGCGCCCGTCGACGGCCACCCCCAGCCATTTACTGCGACAGGCCACCGCATCGCGAGCGACAAGCCCGAGCGCTACCACGCCCGCGGCCATGCCCGCGATGGTGCCCTCAACAAACACCGGCAGCACGTTGTTCGTGCCAGTCGAAACGCACAGTAGCGGCACCTCGCCGGCCCCTTTGCTGACGGCGCGCGCCGTGCCATCGCCGCCCAGCACGATGATGGCGCCCGCGCCGCGTATACGCATCTCTTGCGCCGCGTGCGTCGAGTCGAGCGCGGTGCCCTTGACAGCGCCGTCGAGCACATCGACCTCGGGGAGCCTCTGCTGGCCGCGCTGCAGGCGTTGGCTTGCCTTGTTCCCGAGCTGCTGCAGATCGGGCATGATGAGCGCACGCTCTATCCCCACCGCGCCCAGGCCAGCCAGTGCCTGCGCGACGATGCTGACCTTGGCATGGTCTGCCACAGTAGCGGCCTGGGCCACCAGGCGACGGATATCTTTGCCCGCCGCGGGGTTGGCGATGATGCCAACGATCTTGCTCATGTGAGCGCGATCTCGCCGCGCTCGAACAGCGTCTGCACCTCGTCAGCGCGAGGAATTGAGGTCTGCGCGCCCAACCGCATGGTGGCCAGGGTGCCGGCACAGGTAGCATAGCGCACTGCGTCACCCAGTGGCAGGTCCATCAGCAGTGCAGCCACGAAACCACCCACAAAGGTGTCGCCTGCGGCGGTGGTATCCACCACCTGCACCCGACGGGCGGGCACATACTGCTCGCCATCGGGGCCAAGGAAATAGGCGCCCGCAGCGCCCAGCGTAACGATCACCACCTGTGGCCCCTGCCGCTGCAGCACATGGGCAGCCCGAGCGGCGCTGGCGATATCGGTCACGGGCTGGCCAGCGAGCGTCTCGGCCTCGGTCTCGTTGACCACCAGCGCGAAAACACCGTTCATAAAGCCTGCAGGCACGGCATAGGCCGGCGCCGGATTCAGCACCACGCGCAGGCCTAGCTCAGCTGCCATGTCGATGGCGCTGCGCACTGTATCGAGGGGGATCTCAAACTGCATGACCAAGTAGTGCGCCTCTGATAGCAGACCACGGGCGCTCTCAAGATCGGTCACAGAGACCGCTCCGTTGGCCCCGGACGCCACCACAATGGTGTTTTCGCCGGCGTCGTTCACCACGATCATGGCGATACCGCTGGGTCGCTGGGCGTCGCGCCGCACCCGGGACGCGTCGACGCCCTGCGACCGCAGGTTGTCGACGATCGCTTGCCCCAAATCATCATGCCCAACGCGCCCCACTATGGCCACAGACGCACCCAACCGGGCGGCGGCTGCCGCCTGATTGGCGCCCTTGCCACCCGGCACCGTCACAAAGTCTGTGCCATGCACTGTCTCGCCAGGGCGCGGATGCTGCCTGGTGCGCACCACTAGGTCCATGTTCATGCTGCCCAGCACTACCACGTCTGCCATCCTGCGCTCCCTTCTAGCCGCCGCTCATTCTAGCGGGGCCCCGTCGCAGCGTCAACGTCTCGCCGGGCCGCCGCACGCGCCATGAAGGCCTCGCTCTCTACCAGAAAACGCTCGTGCAGGCCTGCGCCAATGGGGCCAGCTTGATCACTGGCCGTAACGGCAAAGACGGTACGGGCTCGGTCCACCTCTACCAGCCGCGCCGTTGCCGTGACCCAGCCGCCCAGCGGCGTTGCGGCTGTGTGTCGCACGTCCAGGCGCGTGCCCACCGTCTGCCAGCCGGCCGGCAGATGAGGCGCCAACGCCGCTACGGCCGCCTCTTCCATCAATGCCACCATGCGTGGCGTGGCCAGCACTTGCAGCCCGCCGCTGTGCACCGCCAGCGCTGTATCACCACAAG
Source organism: Chloroflexota bacterium (assembly GCA_012729155.1). Taxonomy (GTDB): domain Bacteria; phylum Chloroflexota; class Anaerolineae; order UBA1429; family UBA1429; genus JAAYDS01. The sequence goes on from JAAYDS010000097.1 coordinate 3,233, forward strand.
AGACCTGCAGGGTAACGCTGGCTTCGGCGCCCAATGGGGGTGTGAACCGCTCCATAGATCCTCCTGATATGCAAAAGGCCGAGTCTTTGACTCGGCCTTGTCTGGTCAAAGCCTGCTCAGGCGTCCTCGTCCTCAACGGCGCCCTCTTCTGTGCTTCTGCCGTTGGCAGGGGGATGGCCGATGATGGCCTGGATCTGCTCAGAGTTGAGCGTCTCCTCTTCGATCAATCGCGTCGCCAGATCATCAAGCGTGGCGCGGTATCCTGCGAGCACGTTCTGGGCTTTGGCGTACGCCCGCTCTACCAGTACGCCGATCTCGCGATCGATCTGTGCAGCGATCTCCTCGCCATAGTCGCGCTGCTCCGAGATCTCGCGACCCAGGAAGATCAGTTCCTCTTTCTGCCCAAAGGTGCGCTGCCCCATCGACTCGCCCATGGCGTACTCGGTGACCATGGACCGGGCGATACGGGTGGTGCGACGCAGATCATCGCTGGCGCCGGTGGTCACATCGTTAAACACCAGCTCTTCGGCAGCACGCCCCCCCAGCAGCCCGGCCATCTCGTCTTCGAACTTGGCCTTGGAGTAGAGAGTGCGGTCGTCCTCAGGCAACGTCATGGTATAGCCACCGGCTTGCCCGCGCGCCACGATGGTCACCTTGTGCACCGGATCACAGCCCGGCAACAGGTACTGCACCAGGGTATGACCCGCCTCGTGGTAAGCGATCACGCGCTTTTCGCGCTCGCTGATGAGCCGGCTGCGCCGCTCGGGCCCGGCGATGACGCGCTCGATCGCCTCCTGAAACTCGGGCATCCCTATCGTGCGTGCGTTACGCCGCGCCGCCAGAATGGCCGCCTCGTTAACGAGGTTCTCGATATCAGCGCCGGTAAAACCGGGTGTCTGCTTGGCCAGGTTACCCAGATCGACCTCGGGCGACAGGGGCTTGTTGCGCACGTGCACCCCCAAAATCGCCTCACGACCGCGACGGTCGGGGCGGTCGATGGTGACCCTGCGGTCAAAGCGCCCCGGCCGCAGCAGCGCCGGGTCGAGGATATCAGGGCGGTTGGTGGCGGCCAGCACAATCACGTTGGTGTCTGTGTCAAAGCCGTCCATCTCCACCAGGATCTGGTTCAGCGTTTGCTCGCGTTCATCGTGGCTACCACCCAGACCGGCGCCACGCTGACGGCCCACCGCATCGATCTCGTCGACAAAGACGATGCAAGGGCTGTTGCGCTTGGCCTGATCGAACAGATCTCGCACGCGGCTGGCGCCCACACCCACGAACATCTCGACGAACTCGGAGCCGCTGATGCTGAAAAAGGGCACGCCCGCCTCACCGGCCACGGCGCGCGCCATGAGCGTCTTGCCGGTGCCGGGCGAGCCCACCAACAGCACACCTTTGGGAATGCGCGCCCCCAGGCGCGTGAACTTGTCGGGCTCTTTGAGGAACTCGACCACCTCTTGCAGCTCTTGCTTGGCCTCTTCGACGCCGGCAACATCGTTGAAGGTAATGGCCGGCCGATCGCCCGAAAACACGCGCGCCCTGCTCTTGCCAAAAGACATGGCCTGATTGTTGCCCGATTGCGCTTGGCGGAGCATGAACACGAGAAAGAGGCCGATGAGCAACAACGGCACCACCTGAATGAGCACGATGCCAAAGCTCTGCCAGAAACCGGGGCGCTCGGCCACCACGTCTTCGATGGCCCCAAGCTCTTCTGGCGTTACCCCCAGGTTCAGTAGCGTCTCACCGATGCCGATATCTGGCTCTTTGCGCGAGACGAGCGCTGCGCCCGTGCCCCCGGTGGTGGTTACGCGAATCTCACCATCAGACGTAAACGCCAGCCTCTCAACACGCCCCTCTTTGATGAGCCGAGCAACCTCGCTGATCGAGATCTCGCGCGTCTCGCCGGTGGGCGCGAAAAAGTTGTAGAACAGAGCTATGCTGGCGACGATGATGAGAAGATAGACAAAGGCGTTCTTGGGAAAGCCTGGCTTCATGCCGTTACCGATCCTTCGTAGATGGAGGCAGTTGCAGCATACGCTGCAGCCATCTGTATTTTACCATACATGCTACACCCCCCCAACATAAAGCGCGGTCGCTCACTGGGAGTGACATGGCCCGAAAACACAAGACCCGGGGCGGCCCAGGTCTTGAACGCGATCCCTGTGGGCCCACCTGGATTCGAACCAAGGACCAACCGGTTATGAGCCGGTCGCTCTGCCGCTGAGCTATGGGCCCCTCTACGCTTATGAGGCGATTCTAGCACGGGCAGGTGCAGGCGTCAAAGGTTCGCGCCCGACACCCTGTCGTGCTAAGCTGGCGCCATGCATCGTCGAATCTGCTCAGACTGGCTTCGACTTTCTACAGGCAGGCGCCTGCTACTAGTGCTGGCGTTGCTTGTGCACCTGCTGTTGCTCGTTTCGTGGCGCTCTGGCTGGTTTCACAGTTTGACCTTTGACTCGGTGGCCACCCACGGGCGCCGCGGCTGGGACTTTTATGCCATCTATCAGGCCGGACACAATGCCCTCGCTGGCGATTCGATCTATGAAAGCGACAATGAACGCATCGAGGTGGTGACGCCATACTATACGCCCTACCGCTACCTGCCCTTTACGGCGCTCACGGCAGGTGTGGCACTCAATTCGCTATCGCCGTTGTGGGCTTTTCGTGTGTGGGTGCTCATTACTGAGCTGACGCTGCTGGCCTGTGTCGCCTCTACCTGGCGGCGGGCCGACGAGCCGAACCAGGGCGCAGTACTGGCGAGCATGTGGCTGATGTGTACCCCCTTTTATCTCGAGATCTACCTGGGGCAGTTCACACTCGTTCAGGCGGCGCTGGTGTGGGCGCTGCTGCTGGCTTCAGAGAGCAGGCTCAGCTGGCAGAGCGATGTGTGGTGGGCGTTGAGCCTGCTATGGAAACAGAACACGGCGCTGCTCATGCCGATCTATCTCAGAGAGCGACGCTGGCGATCATTGCTGGCCGTAGGCGCAGCGGTTGTGGCTTTGAGCCTGCCCTACTGGCTGGCCATGCCAGGCTCGCTGAACGACTTTATGAGGAACCTCGACGCTGGGCAACCGGGGCACCAGTTGGGCAACCTGGGGATGCGCCAGTGGCTGTACAGTATCATGAGTTGGCTGACACCTGGGCTCTCGTCCGGGGGACACATCTGGTTTGGGCGCGCCTGGGTGGTTGGCGTGCTGGCACTATGCGGATGGACCACGTGGCGAGCGCCCCGTAGTTCGGTGGGCGCCCTCATCTGCCTATGGATGAGCACTTACTTTATGGTGTATCACCACGTATGGGAGCACCACTACACACTTGCCATGCCCATCTGTGTCTGGCTCTATCGCCACTACCGCTCGCCCTGGGTACTGGTGTGCTGGGCGTGTATGGCTGTGTGGACGCCCTATCGCCTGCTCGACCCCAGTGGCCTGGCCGCCTGGCACGCGCCGATGCGTTGGACTCCACTGGAGCCACGCTGGCTAGATGTGCTCTATCACGGCTGCAAGGCAGCGCCTATGCTGGCGCTATGGGGCTGGCTGCTATGTCGACTCCACAGGACTAAGGTGGCATGCTAGCCAGATTGCGTCACTACCTAAGCGCGGCCTACCTACTGAGCCAGGGCCCCTATGCGCAGGTGCCTCCCTTCTGGGGACACCTGCTCTGGGGGCTAGTCTTGGTGCTGGCGGTCTGCCTGGCGGCACGGAATGCCAGACGCGCGACGCAGACTGCCAGGCGTTGGGGCTGGGGCGCTACCGCTCTGTCGAGCGGTGCTGCCCTGTTGGCCCTCGTCTGGCAACTGCTGGGCGATGGCCCGCTCTCGGCGCGGGTGTGGGCTGTGTGGCTATCCGGGCTGAC
>JAAYDS010000001.1 GCA_012729155.1 Chloroflexota bacterium
GTCGTCGGCGTGGGCGGCATGGGCGCTCTCGTGGGCGAGGCGGTGGGGCTCGGCCTGGTCGGTGGCGGCTTTCTGGGGCTGATCATCGGCCTGCTGCTGGGAACCTTTGCCGCTTCGCTGGCCACTATCGCCATGGAGTGGATGGCCCAGGTGTTGGTGGCACAGGGGATGATCATCTCAGCGCTGCAGGGGCGTTCGGCGCCAGAGGCCTGACGGTGCCTCGCAGAGCGCGCGCCCAAGAGCGTGCTGCCAGGCGACGAATTCTACGCCGCCGTCGGCTGGCAGTTGGGGCGTTGCTCGCGCTACTGGTGGGCGTGGGGCTGATGGTCGCCGTGGATCATCTGCTTGGCATCGCCGTGGGCATGCTGGTCGCTCTGGCGGCGGTCTATCTGGCTCAGCGGGCTTAGCGCGGCCAGTTGGCGCGCAACCAGGCATACATCAAAACGCCGCCCGCTACAGCCACGTTGAGAGACTCAGCTTGCCCCACCATCGGCAGGCTGGCCCAGGCGTCGATCTCGACACGTAGATCGGCCGAAAGCCCTTGAGCCTCGTTGCCGAGCACCAGAGCCACGCCTCCTGGCCAGGGGCGCTCATCCCACGGCTGACCCAGATGGGCGTCAGCGCCCACCACGCGCAGACCCTTTGACCGCACGTGAGCAAAGAACGTCGCCAGCTCGCTCACCTCGAACAGAGGCACATGGAACACGGACCCCATAGTCGCGCGCACGGTTCGGGGGTCGAATGCGTCGACGCAAGGCGTGACCAGCGCCACCGCCGCAGCACCCACGGCATCGGCCGTGCGAATCAGCGTGCCCAGGTTGCCAGGGTCATTCAGTCGATCGACCACCACCAGCAAGGCATCGGGCGAGAGCGTCAGCGTTTCGAGTGGACGTTGCAGTAATGCAAAGGTGGCAACGAGCCCCTGCGGATCGGTGCGCTCTGACAGGCGGTGCATCACATCGGACGACACTGGCATGGCCTCGCCACCCAGCGCGAGTGTCCGCGCCAGCAGGGCGGGGGCTTGGTCACCCGTAAAGAGCGCCTCGCAATAGAACAACTCCAGCGGGCAGAGGCCGGCATCCAGCGCCATATGCAGTAACTGCAGCCCCTCTACGGCGAAACGACCTTGCCGCTCACGGTGCTTGCGCTGGTCGAGCTTGCGCAGCGCCACGATGCGCGGGTTTCGCAGGCTGGTGATCGTCACGGGTGGCTCGGGCATCGCATTGCCTCACGTGGTTGGTCTTGGCTCAGATCATTCTGCCTTGGGCAGCTCTCGCATCTCGAGTACCTCGCCGTCGGGGCCGTAAAAGTAGGCCACCCAGACGTTTGGGCGGATCTCGGTGGGTTCGCCCATGAAGTGCAGCCCGTGGGCGCAAAGCGCCTCGTATGCTGCCCAAAAGCCTTCCACCCGCAAGCCGATGTGGGTGATGCCATGGGCCCACTGCGGTGCAGCCTCGCGCGGCGCCCCAGCTGGTGTGCGATACTCGAACAGCTCGATGACGCCGTCGCCGAGCATCATGTGCACCACGCGTACATCGGCCTCGCAGATACCCAGAATGCTCGCCATGCCAGCGGTAAACACACGGTCAAACACCTGCTCAAAGCCAAGCAAGTCGTGGTAAAAGGCGATACTGCGCTCCATGTTGCTGACACAGACGGCAACGTGATCCATGCGAGTGAACATGCGCTAGGCCTCCAGATCGAGCAACACCTTGACCGAACGACCGCTGCGTAAGAGCTCAAAGCCCTCGCTCCACCGTGAGAGCGGCAAGATGTGCGTGGCCAGTTGTCTCAGGCGCGCCTCCTCTTGTGGTGCGGCCTGCAGGGCGAGCTGCCAGGCGCTTGGCGGAGAGCTAAAACAGCCCACCAGGTCCAACTCGCGATATAGGAACTGGTTCCACGGCACGCTCGCCAGCGCTGGGCCCACCAGGCCGATCAAGACAACTTTGCCGGTCTTTTTGACCAGGCTCACGCCGCTGGAGATAGCCGCTTCTGCGCCCGAACACTCGATCCAAGCGTCGGCGCCGCGTCCGTCGGTGAGGTCGAGCACCACCTCTGCCAGGCTCTGGCGCTGCACATTGACCACCGTGGTAGCACCCATAGCCGGTGCCAGCGGAAAGCGCACCTCCTCATCGAGGCTCGTCCCGGCCACGATGATCTGCTCGCAGCCCAGGCGCGCTGCCCAGATCGTGCTCATCAGTCCCATAGTGGCCGCACCGGTGACCAGCACGTTGCCGATCCCGGCTGATAGCCCTCCTCGCTCGATCAGGCAATGACCAGCGATGGCAAAGGGCTCTGTCAGTGCCGCTACCTCGGGCGCCACGGCCGTTGGGGCGGCATGCGCTAACCATGCTGGTAGCGTGAGATACTCGGCAAAGGCGCCATGGTGCCGCGAGCCGAGCGCCTCTTTGTGGTCGCAGATGTGCTGATGACCCGCGACGCACAGGTGGCACTGCAGGCAGGCGCCGGTGTGCAACTCTCCGACCACGGGCTGGCCCAATGGCCAGGCGTCGATGACGCTTCTCCCACCGCCCGCCACATGCCCATAGAACTCGTGCCCCATGACCACGGGAGGGTCGTTAGGGAATTCATCGTCATGGATGTGCAGGTCGGTGCCGCAGATGCCACAGTACTTGACCTTGATCAGCAGCTCGTCGTCTGCCGGCTGGGGCAGAGGCATGTCGACGAGCTGCA
>JAAYDS010000098.1 GCA_012729155.1 Chloroflexota bacterium
CCAGGCCCCCCACTGCGCTGCCGTCGCCAACCTCGACAGCCACCCCGCCCCCCACAGTCGAGCCATCGGCCACGCCAGTACCTACGCCGACAATGCACCCGTTCATGATCGCGGCGATGCGCGAGCTAGAGTACCCGGGCAGTGCGATCACCATTGAGGGTGAGTTTGATCGAGGCGCCAACTATGCCCGCTATGATGCCAGTTACCGCTCCGAGGGGCTCAAGGTCTATGCGTTACTGACCATCCCCGATGGCGAGCCGCCCGCTGGAGGTTGGCCTGGCGTCGTGTTTGTGCATGGCCACATCCCTCCTGATCAGTACCGCACCGGCGAGCGCTACAAGGCCTATGTCGACCGTATCGCACGCGCCGGCTTTGTGGTGCTCATGCCTGACCTGCGCGGTCACCATCGCTCAGAGGGACTGGCTGTCAGCGGCAACCGCGATGGCGCCTACACCATCGATGCGCTGAACGCCGTGGCGGCGCTACAGGCACACCCACAGGTCGATGCCGAGCGAATCGGCATGTGGGGGCATTCCATGGGCGGCGGCATCACCCTGCGGTCAATGGTCATCTCGTCGCAGATCAAGGCTGGTGTCATCTGGGCCGGGGTGGTGGCGCCCTATCCGGCGCCTGTGCAGCGCTGGCCGCGGCCCATTGAAGGCGCGGTAGACACCGCCGAATTCTGGGCCGCTGTCTCGCCCAACAGCTTTCTGGCGGACCTCTCGGGGCCGCTGCAGTTGCACCACGGCACAGCCGATGATTCGGTGCCCATCGCCTGGAGCGAGGAGTTGGTCGAGCAGCTCGAGGCGGTCGGATGGCGCTACGAGTACTGGATATACGATGGCGATGACCACAACCTCTCAAAGAGCATCCCGCTGGCGATGGACAGGAGCGTGGCCTTCTTCGACCGCTGGGTCAAGGGCGAATAGAAGCCTGGACGCATCAAGCCTCTTGACAGCATCAACCCATATGCTACGCTAGGCGCACGCTCGCGAGGCGTAGACTGACTGTTCGATGAAAGGGGCAACATGATCAAGATGGGGTTCATCGCAACCAATGATCTGGACAAGCTGGCCTGTGACTGCCGCTTTGCCGCCGACAATGGCTACAGTGGGCTCGAGTTCAACTACTGGGCCAACGCTGCAGACCTGACCATCGAGGCCGTCAAAGCGCAAAAGGCGATCCTCGACGCCTACTGCCTCGAGTGCTCATCGTTGGGCCTGTGGGGCTGGAACCACACCTCGCCCGACGCCGCCGAGCAGGGCGCGGCGCTGGCGCAGCTCGACAAGTTCATCGAGTTCGCCAAGGTGCTCGACACCAAGTTGTTCATGACCGGTGGTGGCACTGTCGAGGGCGGCTATGACGCCAATGTCGCGGCCTGGCTGAAGGTCTTTCCCGAGCGCGTGGCTGGCCTCGAGGCGGCGGGCATTCGCACCGCCATGTACGCCGTGCACGGCAACAGTTTCCTCGATAGCATGGAGGCCTTTGAGAAGCTATGGGCCGTTGCTCCCAACGTCGGCATGAAGATCGACCCGGCCAACCTCAAGGCGCGCAACATCGAGTATCTGCCCTTCTTGCGCGACCACTGCAAGATGATGTACGAGATTCACATCAAAGAGCACGTCTACATGGACGGCAAGGTGGCGTCGCAGCCAGCCGCCGGCATGGGCGATATCGAGTGGGGCAAGATCTTTGCCTTCTTGTACGAGAATGACTGGAACGACTATATGGTGGTCGAGCCGCACGGGCCACTGTGGGGCCGTGGTGAGCTGCGCTGGAAAATGCTCAAACTGACCATGCGCTACATCAGCCAGTTCATCGCATAACGCAAAGCAGACTGGGTTCGATCGCAGTTGCAACGAGGCCCGCGCCTTGCGCGGGCCTCGTTGCCAAAGTATGCGCACCATCTCACCCTCGCTGTTCAAGCTTGACCCCTCGCCCTATCCTGCGCTATGCTCTCAGTCGCGGGCGGGCACCAAAACACATCGTCCGCGCGGAGGGTTTCATGATCAAGCTAGGCTTTATCGCCGAGAACGACATCAGCAAGCTGGCCTGTGATTGCCGTTTCGCCGCCGAGAACGGTTACAGCGGCCTGGAGTTCAACTTTTGGGGCAACGCCAAAGATCTGACGCTCGACACCGTCAAGGGCATGAAGGCCATCCTCGACACGTATAGCATCGAGTGCTCGTCGCTGGGCCTCTGGGGCTGGAATCACACCTCAACTGATCACGATGAGCGCACCGCAGCGCTGGCGCAGCTCGACAAATTCATCGACTTTGCCGAGGCGCTCGACACCAAGTTGTTCATGACGGGCGGCGGGCAGATCGAAGGTGGTTATGATGCCAACCTGGCGGCCTTTGGGCAGGTCTTTCCCGGACGCATCGCCAAGCTCGAAGAGGCGGGCATTCCGTTAGCCATGTACGCCGTGCATGGTGCCAGCTTTCTCGATAGCATGGAAGCCTACGAGAAGCTATGGGCGGTGTACCCCACGGTGGGCATGAAGATCGACCCGGCTAACCTGCGTGGCGTGGGCATCGAGTATCTGCCGTTCTTCCGCGACCATGCCAAGATGATGTACGAGGTGCACATCAAAGAGGCCATCGAGATGGATGGCAACCCCTGGGCGTCGCAGCCTGCCGCAGGCATGGGCGATATCGCCTGGGGCAAGATCTTTGCCTTCCTGTACGAGTCGGACTGGGAAAAGTACATGGTGGTCGAGCCGCACGGCCAGCTATGGGGGGTGGGTGAGCGTCGCTGGAAGATGCTCAAGCTCACTCAGCGCCATATCAGCCAGTTCATCATCTAGCCCGCCACACCAAGGAGAACAAGCGCCGCATCGGTACGATGCGGCGCTTGTTGAGTCGCGCCAACTGCGGGCCGTGCGCTCGCCGGCCTATGGAATGCTCACCTCTTTGTGGACCGCAGCAGATACCCAGGAGTCAGCCGCGCCAGGCCAGTTGCGCCCGCACCAGATCGCCCACCAGGGCGGCAGAGCGGTCAAGCTCGGTGTCGCCACGCAGAACGAGATCGGCATACGCTCGTGAAGGCTGGACATAGAGAGCATGCCCCACGCGGGCGCACTCGATATAGTAGTCCATAGCGCCAGCCAGGCGTTCACGCGTATCAGGCGCATCGGGCAGACGCCCGCGTACCCGCAACATGCGCCGCAGCGCGCGCAAATCAGCGTCCAGCTCGACGAAGAGGCGCAGGTCCAGGCGCTCGCGAATCAGCGGCACATAGAGAGGCATCAACCCTTCAACGATGATCACGTCCGGATGATCCCCTGCGTGCTTGCGACGGTCCATATCGGCTGCCAGAGCGGCGTTATCGGCCGACTCGGGATGGTTACGATCCAAGCGCACCTCGCCATCGCTGGATACGATGGTGGGGGCGCCGCCCTCTATGGTGCGAAAGTAGCGGTCCATGGCAAAATGCTCGACCGTTAACGCGGGCTGGCCGGCCGCTACGGCGGCGCCATCGGTGAGCTCGCGTAGCAGCGCCGCCGCAAAGGTGCTCTTGCCCGAGGCACTGCCCCCAGCGATGCCCACAACGAAGGATGACTGACGATTCAGGCTCATGAGCAACTCTCCCTATCGGCGTGTCGTTGGCCAGCAGGGCATGGCCAACAGAGATGATGATAGGCGGAATCGCTGTCACCGCAATCGTGCAACACGCTCAGCCTTGCGCAGCACCATATCGCGCCGCATAATCCTCGAGACAGCCGATTCGCAGAAGGGAGAAAGACACATCATGACAGGCAAGCTCAAGGCCGCCATCGTAGGCTGCGGCAGTGTATCGACAGGCTACTTTCCATTTGTCAGTGAGACGTTTGATCTGGTGGCTACGGCCGATCTCATCGTTGACCGCGCCAAAGAGATGGCCCGGATCTGGGGCGCACAACGCGCCTATGATAGCATGGACGCGCTGCTGGCCCATGAGGATCTCGACGCCGTATTCATCCTGACAGCCATGAGCAGCCATAACCAACTGGTGCTCAAGGCGATCGAGGCAGGCGTCAGCTTTTTGGTGCAGAAACCCTTTACCACCGACCTGCAGGCGGGCATCCAGGCCGTCAAGCTGGCACGAGCCAAGGGGCTCAAAGGCCTGGTCGAGCCCAACTCGTTCCAGAGCCCGGTTATGCTCAAGGCCAAAGAGATCATCGCCGAGGGGCACATCGGTCGACCGTTGTACGTGCGCGGGTATGTCGAACGGGGCTTTATCCCCCAGTGGGGTGGTCTCAACTTTTACGAGCGCGAGGGCGGCGGCATCCTCTTCGACATGGGCGTGTATCCCATTTCAGAGCTGATCACCCTACTGGGTCC
>JAAYDS010000099.1 GCA_012729155.1 Chloroflexota bacterium
GAGCTGATTGCCGAGCAAACCAACTCAGATGGGCGCACCGTCTTCCTGTGCACCCACAACCTAACCGAGGCACAGCGCTTGTGCGATGTGGTAGGCGTCATCGACCGTGGCTGGCTGCGTGCCGTGGGTGCGCCCGAAACCTTGGCGCGGCAGATGTGGGAGCGCATTTGGGTCGATCTGCGTCTGGCCGCCGCCCCCGCAGAAAGCACCGTTGCCGGCCTCAAGGCGTTGCCCTTTGTCAGCGCGGTGCAGGCAGACAGCGCACAACTGGCCGTTGAGCTCGGTAGCGAGAACGATATCGCTGATCTGATCGCGCTGCTGGTGGCACAGCAAGAGCGCGTGCTGGCGGTGGTGCCACGGGCGCACACTCTGGAGGACATCTACTTTAGGCTGCAGAGCCATGACGAGGGCGAGGAGGCACAATGATGAACAAGCGAGCCATTCGCGCCATCATCATCAAAGACCTGCGGCAGGTGCTCGCCAACAAGATGGTCTGGTTGCCTATGATCATGGTGCCGCTGATGATCAATGTCTTGATGCCAGCACTGCTGACGCTAACGCCCACCCTGACCGGAACGGCCGATGCAGACCTGGATGACCTCTCAGCCATGCTAGCCATCGTGCCGGCTGCGGTCGAGCCAGGCCTGGCCGAACTGAGCGGCCTGCAGCAATGGGTGTTGTTGAGCAGTAGCTATATGTTCGCGCCCATGTTTCTGATTGTGCCCATGATGGTGGCCAGCATCATCGGCGCCGACAGCTTTGTGGGCGAGAAGGAGCGTAAGACGCTCGAAGGGCTGTTGTATGCACCGGTCTCTGACGGCGAGATCTTTATGGCCAAGGTGCTCACAGGGCTGATCCCCACACAAGTCATCAGCATCGTCACCTTCGTGCTTTACGCCATCGTGGTGAATGCGGTCGGCTACCACATCATGGGGGGCATCTTTTTCCCGCGCCCCAACTGGCTGCCGCTGATACTCTGGGTGGCGCCAGCGGTCTCAGTAGCGGGCATGGGCGCTATTGTGCTCATCTCGTCGCGCGCCAAAACCTTTATGCAAGCTCAGCAGGCAGCCGGCGTGTTGGTGTTGCCTCTCGTCGGCTTGATGGTGTCGCAGTTGGCGGGGTTGCTCTTTCTGGGGGCGAGCACGCTCTGGCTGGTTGGCGCTGTGATCTGGGTGATCAGCCTGTGGATGATCTGGGTGGGGGCCAAGACGTTCCGCCGTGGCAAGCTACTTGCCAGCATCTAACCTGAAGGAAGGCAAGATGTACGATACCAGAAGGTTATTGAGCGAATACACCGAGGCCTATCGCGAGCGCTTCAGCCGCTCTGCCGAGGCCCACAAGCAGGCCAGGCAGGTGCTGATCGACGGCGTCAGCCATGGCGCACGCCTATTCTCGCCCTTTCCCTTTCGCGTGACGGCCAACCACGGCGCCACCATCGACACCCTGGATGGTCACGAGCTGGTGGATTATTGGCAGGGGCATTATGCCAACGTGCTCGGCCACAACTCTGCGCCCATACGCGAGCCCATGATCGCACTCTTGCAGGCTGGTGAGGGTCTGCAGACCGGCCATCTTGAAGAGCGTCAGACGCGCTATGCCGAGACGCTGGCAGGGGCCACTGGCGCCGAGAGTGTCCGCCTGACTACCTCTGGCACGCTCGCCACCATGTATGCCATGATGCTGGCACGGGCGTTCACCCGTCGTACCGTGGTCGTCAAGGTTGGTGGCGGCTGGCATGGCGCCAATCCTCTGGCCCTCAAGGGCGTGGCGCGCACAGCGAGCGGTTTTGATCGGGTCGACTCGGCGGGCGTCAGCGGCGGCGCCGACCACGACACTTTGGTGACGCGCTTTAACGACGCCCAGGCGCTGAGCGACCTCTTTGCAGCCCATGGCGACGAGATCGCCTGCTTTATCTGCGAACCCTGCCCCGGCAATGGCGGCTTTGTACCCGCCACCGGCGAGTACATGCAGGCGGCTCGCGAGCTGACCGCGCGCTATGGCGCCCTGTTGATTCTCGACGAAGTGATCACCGGTTTTCGATTCTGCGCCGGCGGCGCGCAGCGGTTGTATGGCATCACGCCAGACCTGTCTACCTTTGGCAAGGTCATCGGTGGGGGCATGCCCGTGGCGGCAGTGGTGGGCCGTGCCGACGTGATGGCGCTATGCAGCGAGGCCGCTGAGCCACGAGTCTGGTTCAGTGGCGGCACCTACAGCGCACATCCCCTTTCGCTGGCGGCAGGCCAGGCTGCGTTGGACCATCTGCTGGCCCACGAAGATGAGATCTACCCCTCGCTCGCGGCCAAGGGCGAGACACTGCGTGCTGGCATCGAGCGTGTGTTTGCCGACCGGGGCGTGGTGGCGCGCTGCGGCGGCTGGGGCAACGACGCCTTCCCTGGTGGATCGTTGGCCAGCATCTACTTCCCGTTACGCGACGATCTGGTGGCCACCTGCGCGGATGACCTGACCGACCCGACCTGTTGCGACCATACCTTGCGCGAGCAGGTGCTAAAACTCGCCATGCTGGTGAACGGCGTGAACGTGGTCCACGGCCTGGGCGCGGTCTCTCTAGCGCACAGCGCAGCGCATCTCGAGCGCACTCTGGAGGCCATGGATGCTTTTGCCCAAGTGCTGGCGGCGAGCCGCTAGCCCTTGTTGCGTAGCGCGGCGCCTGTTAAGCGCCGCGCTATTCCTGCTGGCGACGGCCTGCACAGTCAGACCCGAGCCAGCGCAGGATGGGTCTCTACGGCTCTTGCTGCTGCATACCAACGACACGATGGGCCTGGTTGAGCCCTGCGGTTGAACCGATCCAGTGGGGGGCGTGGCCCGGCGGGCCACGGCGCTTCAGGTGGCGCGGGTTAGCGCCGAGCACACGCTGGTGCTAGATGCCGGCCATGCACTGCTCGACAGCAGCAGGCGCCCCGGCTATCTACCCGGTCAGGTGGCCGCCGAGGCCCTCGACCGCATGGGCTATGACGCGGTCGCCCTTGGCTCGGAGGACCTGACCACCCTCGGCCCAGAGGGCGTCGCCCGGGTTCAGGACGCTGCGCAGTTCGCGCTGCTCTCGGCCAACGCCTACTCCGCAAACAGCAACCGTCTGGCCGCCGCCCCATATGCCCTCTTCGAGATGGGCGAGCAGCGCATCGCCGTGTTGGGCCTCACAGATGCCCGCGATGTGCCGGGTTGGAAGATCACCGACCCACTGCGTACGGCGCGCCATTACGTTCGCCGGTTGCGGCAAGAGGCCGACATCATCATCGTGCTCTCACACGCCGGGCAGAATGCCGACCGACAGATCGCGCTGCAGGTCAGGGGCATCGATATCATCGTGGTGGGGGGCAACCATCTGCTGGCCGAGCCGATCCGTTTGGGCCGCGACAAAACGCTGCTCGTTCATGCCGACCGTTACAGTGAGGGCGTGGCCGGGCAGTTCGTGGGGCAGGCCGAGCTGCACTTTGGTGGCGCAGGCCAACTGACCGACTATGCTTGGGAGCGCATACGGCTCGATCTGCGTGTGGCTGAAGATCCGGTCATGAATCGCTGGCTGCTGTGGCTCGAGCCGAGTGAGGGTGCGCCCTAGCAGAGGCCTCGTCTAGTAGGCGTTGCGATCGCCACGCAAGAGGTTGAGCACCGTACGCGCAATGATCTTGAGGTCGAAAAAGAGCGACCAGTTCTCGATATAGTAGAGATCGTATTTGGTGCGCTCGACGATCGAGGTGTCGCCGCGCAAACCGTTGACCTGCGCCCAGCCGGTGATGCCAGCTTTTTCCTTATGGCGCTCCATGTAGCGCGGCACTACCGCTCTGAACTGGTCGACAAACACCGGCCGTTCGGGGCGCGGCCCCACCAGGCTCATCTCTCCCAACAGCACGTTGATGAACTGGGGCAACTCGTCAAGCGACGTGCGCCGCAGAAACTCGCCTACCCGTGTCCTGCGTGGATCGTCTTGAGTGGCCCACACGGGGCCCGTCTCAGCCTCGGCATCGACGCGCATCGAGCGGAACTTGAGGCAAGGGAAGGGCTTGCCGTCGAGGCCCACCCGCGTCTGCGCGTAGAACGTCGGCCCTTTGGATTCGATGCGAATGACCAGCGCGATCAGCATCATCAACGGCGATAGCAGCAACAGCGCCAGGCTGCTGCCCACCACATCCATCGCGCGTTTGGCTGTGGCCTTCCAGCCACGCAGCGCGATGTTACGCACCTGCAGCAGTGGCAGGCCGTCCAGGTCGCTGATGGCCAGCTCTGAAGCGATGATCTGAAACAGGTCAGGGAAGATGCGCACCGAGGCACGCTCGGCCTCACAGGCTGAGATCATGTCGAGCATCTCGTCATGGGTGGCCTGTGTCAGGGCGATAATGACCTCTTCGACCTGGTGCTCGCGCACGATGCGACCCAGCTCGGAACGGCCGCCAAGCACCGGCACCCCGGCGATCTCGGTGGCGGGGCTGTCGCCATCGACAAAGCCGATCACCCGATAGCCCAGGCGCACTTGCTGCGTCTTTTGCAGCACCATCTGCGCTACATCGCCAGTGCCTACCACCAGCAGCCGCTCGGGCTGGCGACGGTGCAGCAGGTTGCCAACCCAGCCGGTGATAGCACGGCCGATGGCGATCAGAATGATCGATAGCGCCCAGTTGTAGACCACCAGCCCACGGGTCAGGTCCTGATCGGGCCGCGACACCATAAAGCTGAGCGCTGTGGCCACCAAGGCTGTGATAGAGGTGGCCGATAGGAGCCGCACCAGCAAGTCGACGCGCGACCCGCCACGGTGCACGTGATAGAGCCGGTAAAAGAAAAAGGTGCCCAGCAGGCTGATCACAAAGATGACCATCTGCGGCACATAGTCGATAAAGGGCCCCAGGCGCAGCGCGGTGGGGATGGGCAGGGTGTTGCGCAACCGATAGGAAAAGTAGAACGCCAAGCAGGCCATCACGATATCGATCGTGATGGTCACAAACCGCATCCAGACGTCTAGCCGTCTTTCTCTCATCTCTCCACGTCTATGCTGAAGCCACGCGCCGGATGCCTTTCGGGCGCAGACGGTTCCGCAGCTCGGCCGCCCAGCGCATCAGTACCACGCCTGCATCCACAGCCAGGTTGACCCAGGCGGGCGATTGGGCGCGATAGTGCTTGTCGTGAAAGATCTTCATCGCCTCGTAAAAGGCGCGCGTCGCCCGAACGGCGTTCTTACGGCTGGAAGCCCCCTTGAGATGCAGCACCGTCACCTGCGGATAGTATACCACGCGCCAGTCCAGTTCTTTGATCCGGTAACAGAGGTCGAGATCCTCGCCGTACATAAAAAAGGCCTCATCGAGCAGGCCTGCCGCCTGGAGAGCGACAGTGCGCATCAGCATAAAGGCGCCCACCACGCTATCCACATCGGCCTGCTCATCAGGATCGAGGAAAGTGAGGTTGTAGCGCCCAAAAACGCGGCTGCGCGGAAAGAGCCGCGACAGCCCCGACAGCCGATAGAACGACACTGTGGGCGTGGGAAAGCTGCGTCGACAGGCCAGATCGAGCGAGCCATCTTGTCTCACCAGCTTGGGGCCGAGCACGCCGATATCTCCATGGGCGTCCATAAAGGCCACCACCGCATCGAGGGCATCGGGTGGCAATACGGTGTCGGGGTTTAGCAGCAACACGTAACGGGGCAGTTCTGCCGGCGGCTGCCCCTGAGCTAACCCCAGGGCGCGCATGCCGATGTTATTGGCGTAGGCATAACCGCCGTTGACGCCCGTCTCGATGATCTCGGCCACATCTACAAAGGAGGTGCGCACCAGCTCTGCGCTGCCGTCGTTCGAGGCGTTATCGATCACCAGCACGCGCCTTGTGTAGCGCTGCGTCGACGCCCGCAAAGACGCCAGGCAGTTGCCCAGGTCATCGCGCGTGTTATAGTTGACGATCACGATGCCGAGATCGGTCATGGTCACTCCAGATACGGCAGGTTCGTCCTCAGGACGTCGGCACACGCTAGCCAGTTCCTCGCTAGCGCCAGCGGCGAGGCCAGGGCGTGCTGGGCGCATGGCGCCAGCGCCACACCACGCCCACGGGATAGCCGACCATCTTGGCCAGGTCGCCGCCGATACGGATGGCGGGCGCCCAGGCCAGGGCACAGAGCCGTTCAGGCCAAGATATCCCCTGAATCGTCGGCCAGAGGCGTCGCAATGGTGTGCGCAAGAGCAGGCCGATAGCGGCCAACGCTCCCAGCCACCACCAGGGGCTGGCCCAAATGGCCAGCGCGATCAGCAGCGGCAGTGCCACCAAGTAGGCGCCATAGCGCGCCAGGTGTCTGAACAGATAGAGGTTGGCCTTGCCATCGCCGCGCGCATAGCGATAGTACTGTTTAAGGTAGGCGCGCCACGACTGCCGAGGCCTAAAGTGCACCAGTGCCCGCGGCGCGAACGTGAAACGATACCCCGCATCACGCAGGCCAAAGTCGAACACCAGGTCCTCGCAATAGTCGAGCCACTCGGGATAACCGCCAACCGCCTGCCAGGCCGCCTTGCGATACGCCACCGATCGCGACGAGGGCTCAAAGCGCTGCGGGTCGATTTCGTCGAGGCGCGGCAGGGTGATAGCCCCCAGCGCCCGTTCGAACAGGCTGCGCGGAGCGGACTGGAAAAAGCCGCTCACCACGTCAGGCGGCAGATCGGCCTCGAAAGGCCCTACCAGCTCGGCCAGCCAGTCGGGCTCGAGGCGCACACCGGCATCTACCGAGGCGATCACCTCGCCAGTGGCAGCCGCGATGGCGAGGTTTCGCCCTCGCGAGATGTTGGCCCCTGGCGCCGAGAGCACCTGCACCGACAAATCGGCCTCTTGAGCAAAGCGTTGCAGGGCTTTGAGGGTGCCATCGGACGAGCCGCCATCGACGATGACGATCTCGTCGGGCGGCCGCGTCTGCGCCGCCAACGAGTGCAACAGCTCGATGATAGCGTCGGCCTCGTTTAGCACTGTGGCAATGACCGATACGCGTGCCATGGCCCCTCCAGCAGCGACATTATAATGACGCGCGGCAGTCAGGACAACAGTCTGCACTCAAGTGTGCGGGCGCTATTGCAGTTGCTTGCTCATTCGTTTGATCAGGTTACCTGCAACCAGCCAATGAGATGGCAGGGAGGGTGCATGCCAAGTGCATTCTCTCTGTAGGCGTGTCACCGCCAGGTCAATGGTCAACGCCTCAAACAGTCTCTGGATCATACTCTTGCGCCCTTTCTTGCACAGGCCTGCCAGCAGTCGTTGCCTTTGAGCCCGTACCGTCCGAGCAGACTCGCGAGAGGAGGCGCGCCTGGCCATGGTTTCCTAAGAGACCAGCTTGGTCTCTTGCTTGCGTATTGTTGAGGAGTGCTGTATACTATTGGGGCCATCGAGCAGCATCGTACAGGCTGACCTTTGGTCAGAGATTATCAGGGAGTCATACGCATGACAATCACCAAAGAGATGTCTATTGGCACCATCGTTCAGAACCATCCCGAAACCGTGCGAGTGTTTCTCAATCACGGGCTGATGTGCGTGGGTTGCGCGGCCGCCCGCTTCGAGTCGTTGGAGCAGGGCGCCCTGGCCCATGGCATCGATGTAGACGCCCTGGTTAAGGATCTGAACGCCGCTTTAGCGCCCGTCGAGCAGAACTAGGCGCTCAAAGCCAGAGTACACGGGCTGACGCACGTCAGCCCGTTCTCATTTCGTGGAGGGGGCATGGAACGATCTGCCAAGGCGCTGCTGGTCTACGAGCGCTTGCTTGGTGCCTATGGAGAGCCAGAGATCAAGGAGCAGCGCGACCCCCTTGACGAGCTGATCTTGACCATCCTCTCGCAGAACACCTCTGACCTGAACTCGGGGCGTGCCTTTCAGCAGCTGGTCGAGCGCTTTCCCACGTGGGAGCAGGCGCTCGCTGCGGGGCCCGATGCAATCGCTGCGGCCATCACGGTAGGCGGGCTAGCCAACGTCAAGGCGCCACGCATTCATGCCATCCTGCAAAAGCTGGCGCGTGAACAGGGCGAGCTTTCGCTCGCCCTGTTGGCGCCGATGCCGGTGGATCAGGCGCGCGAGTATTTGCTGGCCCTGCCAGGGGTGGGACCCAAAACGGCCGCGTGCGTGCTTCTCTTTTCGCTCCACAAGCCGGCCATGCCGGTCGATACGCATGTGCACCGTGTGGCGCAGCGCCTGGGGCTCGTGAAGCAGCATGACAGTGCCGAAGAGTCTCACGCGCTCTTGGAGGCGCTGCTGCCGCACCACCTCTACTATAGTTTCCACCTCAATGTGATCCGTCATGGGCGTCAGGTGTGCGCGGCACGGCGCCCCAAGTGCGAGGTGTGCCCCCTGGCCGACATCTGCGATGATTTCGCTGAGCGCAACCGGCGGCCGACGCCATAGATCGCGTTTACAGCATCCCTGCATTGCGCTAAAATGCGATAGACGCAACTCGAGTGGCAGCAGGGCGTATAGACTCCAGAATGAAGTGCTCCCTCGAATGTCAGTCAAAGGAGACGCACCATGGTTGATGATCTCAGCGCAAAGATGCAGGACTCACAGGGCAAACTCGAGTCACTGCTCAACAAGATCCCTGGCTATGGCGACTATCGCCAGAAAGAGCTGCGCCGCGATGCAGACAAGCTCTTGCGCATGCAGGTAGCCGGCCGCTATCGCGAACAGCTGACACGCCTGGGAGACCTGCAGTTCGCCCTCACTGAACAGGGCGACCTCAAGAGCATGATGGTGCTAGAGCGGGCAGCTCTCAAGCTACAGCTGCTCATCGACCGCATGCGCACGGCTTCGTATGGCTACAGTGGCTTTTTCGACGCTATCAAGGTGAGCGACGATACGCTCGACGCTCTGTACGACTTTGACCTCGCCATGCTCGATGGCGTCGATCGCGTCGGCGCAGAGCTCGACCGCCTGTCGGGCCTGCTGGCGGAGGGCAGCCCGATCGGCCAGGAGGCCAACGCCGTCGTCCGCCTTGCTGATGAACTCAACACCACCTTTGGCCACCGCCAAGACGTGCTGCTCGACTAGCAGAATTCAAGAGGAGGCACTCGCATGGCCCGTATTCTCGATGTCATTGAATACCCCGATGCGGCACCCAACGAGATTGTGCACCGCATACCCGAACGGGGCAGCGGGGATTTTCGCATCGGCTCGCAGTTGATCGTTCGCGAGGGCCAAATGGCCGTCTTTTTCAGAGACGGCAAAGCGCTGGACACGTTTGGCCCTGGCCGACACACCATCACCACGGCAAACATCCCCTTGCTGGTGAACCTGGTACGCCGCGTCTTTAGCGGTGACACGCCCTTTACGGCCGAAGTGTACTTTGTCAACATGCGCGACTTTATCGATCAGCGCTGGGGCACGCCCGAGCCGGTCACACTGCGCGACGAGGTGCTGCGTATGGTGCGCCTACGCGCCCATGGCACCTTTAGTATGGCGGTGGCCGACCCCCAACTCTTTGTGGGCCAGGTGGTGGGCACCCGCGGCTACTATGCCACTCAGGACATTGTCGGGTTCCTGCGCGGCATGATCATCAGCCGGCTCACCGACATGATCGGCGAAAACATAAAGTCGCTGTTCGACCTGCCGGCCATGTTCGACGAGATCTCAGCGGCCACGCGCATCAAGCTGCATGACGAGTTCGCCGCCCTCGGGCTCGACCTCAAGCGATTGTTCGTCATCTCGGTCAGCCCCACAGAGGAGACCAGCAAGGCCATCGACGAAGCGGCCTCGATGGGCGCCATCGGCAACATGGACGCCTATGTCAAGTTCAAGGCGGCCCAGGCCGTTGGAGACGCGGCTCAGCAGCCCGGTGGTGCCGTAGGCGACACGGCTCAGATGTCAATGGGGCTGGCCACCGGCATGGCGGCCGCACAAGCCATTGCCGGCGCTTTTACTCAGCCTCAACAGCAGGCGCCGGCTGCGGCGCAGCCCGCTGCAGGGCCGGCAGATCCGGTGCAGGCGTTACAGACGCTCAAACAACTGCTCGACAACGGGTTGATCACCCAGGAAGAGTACGACGCCAAGAGGGCTGACATCCTCGGCCGTCTCTAGCAATACGCCAGATCATCTGAGGCGGGGGGCCATCGAAAGCCCTCCGCCTCTTGCATTTCTGCACCAAGGGCAGCACACTCTGGCCATGTGCTCATTGCACAGCACAGTGGCGCTATTTGAGGCCGATCTTTATCGCGTGTATTATGTCTGGGTCTGAACCTGTCTTGGAGGGGCCGCATGCAGGTTATACTAATCAAAGATGTCAACCGGTTGGGCAAAGCCGGCGAGGTCAAAAACGTCGCTGATGGCTATGCTCGCAATTACCTGCTCGCTCGCGGGCTCGCTGTCATCGCCACTGAGAGCGCACTGAAAGAGTTTGCTGCGCGCGAAGAAGAGCAGCGCCGGCAAAACGAGCGCGAACGCGCCACCGCGCAACAACGCGCGCAACAACTGGGAGACATCGAGTTGGCGTTCACCGCCAAAGTCGGCGAGTCTGAGCGCCTGTATGGGTCGATCACCTCGGCCGACATTGCCCGTGCGCTAGAAGCTCAACTGGGCGAGCCTGTCGATCGTCGCAAAGTGCTCCTCTCAGACCCCATTCGCGAGTTGGGCCGCCACAAGGTCCAGGTGCGGTTGCATCCAGATGTAACCATCACCGTAACAGCGATCGTCAAACCAGAAGCCTAGGCGGCTCATGCTCGACGAAACATACCACTGCCCCTTGTCATCTATGCTGCCTTTAGGTTATATTGAGGCATCGGCTCTATCTGACACCGATGCAATGGGGCGTGGAGTAGGCAGCCCAGCATCGTCGCAGCTGCGCTTGGGTGCTGGATCCCTTGTGAGAGACGGCCTCTAGCAGACGCGTCGTTGCGTCGAATCCAGAGTGGAGAGACAGCAAGATGTTCAAACCCCGTCGGTTCATCGCCTCCCTGGCCCTTATGGCCGTCCTGATCACCGGTTGCACCTCAGGAGGAGGCGGCACTACTAGCACTCAGGCAACACCGACCCCCATTCCCCCACCTGCTGTACCAGAAAAGCCCACCTACACGGTGCGGCGTGGTGAGGTGATCGACAGCCTCTCCTTCACCGGTCGTGTATCGCCGGTGATTGAAGAGTCGCTCTTTTTCCGTACAGGGGGGCGCGTCAAGCGCGTCTATGTCGAGCGTAACGACCTGGTCGAAGCGGGTACCGTGCTGGCCGAACTCGAAAATGATGATCTGCTGCGTCAGTTGGCGCAGGCCCAGATCGAGCTAGAGACGGCCGAGCTGAACCTGGGCGAAGCCCAGACATCGCAGCAGTTCACCGTCGACAAGGCCGCGATCGACCTGGACATCATGAGGCTAGAGCTTGCCAAGCTGCAACAGTCGCTCGCCGGAGCCAACCTGGATGTCGAGCTGGCCCAGGCTGCCCTCGATGACCTACGTGCCGGCGCGAGCGAGGTCGATACCCAGATCGCCCGTAGCGAGCTGGAGCGCGCCCGCAACAGCCTGTGGTCGGCTCAGGTGAGCCGTGACAGCACCTGCGGACAGACCAAGGGCGCCGCGTGCGATTCGGCCCAGGCCAGCGTGCAGTCGGCCGAAGAGTCCGTCCGCATTCAGGAGTTGCGCCTGCAAGACCTGCTGGATGGCCCTGACGCCGCAGCCATCCGCGGCCGTGAGGCCGATCTGGAAAAGGCGTTGCAGAATCGCGGACGTCTGGTGCTCGACATTCAGATCAGGCAACAGAACATCCGCCTCAAAGAGCTCGAGGTTGCCAAGCTCGAAGCTGAGATCGACCCCCAACTGACCAAGAATGTCGATCGCAACAAGCTGGCCGTCGAGCGCCTCGAAGCCCAGGTGGGGGAGACTCAGATCGTCTCGCCTATCAAAGGCAAGATAACCTCTGTATCGGCCTATGAGGGTCGTAACACAGAGGCCTATCGCGAGGTCTTTGTGGTCTCTGACGAGGCAGACCTCGAAGTGACGGCAGAGCCGCTGAGTTCACAGCTACAGCGCCTGCAAGAGGGCATGGATGCCACGCTGGTGCTGTCGGCCTATCCGGGCAAAGAGCTCAGCGCCAAGATCATCCAGCTGCCCTATCCCTACGGTGGCGGTGGTGGGCAGTCGGTCGAAGAAGCCGACAAGATGACGCATATCTCGTTCGATCCTGACGACCTCGTGCTAAACCCGGGCGATCTCGTACGCGTGAATGTGGTCATCGAACGCATCGGCGATGCCCTTTGGCTGCCACCCGCGGCCATCCGCACGTTTAGCGGGCGCACTTTTGTAGTGGTACAAGAGGGCGACGCACAGCGGCGCGTGGATGTGACCACTGGCATCCAGAGCACTGAACGCGTCGAGATCAAAGATGGCCTTGAGGAAGGCCAGATCATTGTCGGACAATAAGCAGGGGAAATCCTGATGAACTTTATCTCGGTGATTCTCATAGCCTTCAAGAGGCTGTGGAACAACAAGGGGTTGACCCTCTGCCTCATCGTCGGCCTGGTGACAGCTGTCGCGCTGATGAGCAGCATCCCGCTCTACACCGACGCTGCGAACTTTAAGGTGCTCAAAGATGAGCTCTCCAAGGCCGGCGAGGGACGTATCAGACCGCCCTTTGCCTTTATGTACCGCTACATCGGTGCTTGGCATGGCGCCATCGACATGGAAGACTTTGAGCCAGTCAACGAGTACATCTCGAACTCGGTGCCTGGATCGATCGGCCTACCGGCATTGTCTACGGCGCGATACATCAAGAGCGACAACTTTTCGCTATTCCCCATGTCGGACGCTGCCTACATCGGCATCCGACAGCCCCTTGGCTGGGTGAGCATCGGCTTTGTCGATGGCTTTCAGGAACATGTGAACATCATCGAAGGCCAGTTTCCACAGCCGGCAACGGGCGATTCGGATATGATCGAGGTAGCGATAAGCCAGGAGTTTGCCGAGCAAACCGGCCTGCAGCCTGGTGAGAGCTACATCATGTTTCGCCAGCCTGAAGCGGCTACAGATGAATCTGGTGTCAGGCCCAAAGCCACCCAGTTCACCATACGCATCGCGGGCATCTGGGTCGCCATCGATGAGAACGACCCCTACTGGTTCTACAGCCCCAAGTCGTTGGCCACTAACCTGGCCGTGCCCGAAGAGAGCTTTCGGACGCGGGTTGCCCCCAGTATGGAAGGCGAGATCTATGCCGCCGTCTGGTACATCGTATTCGACGGCGAGGATGTGCGCACCGACGATGTGCCCGAGCTAGTGGGGCGTATCAACTATACCAACTCGCGCGTCAGCACGCTGCTCAACAATACGGTGCTCGACATCTCACCATTGCAGCAACTCGAGAACTATCGTTACACCACCTTTGTGATGACGATCGTGCTCTATGTCTTTTCGGTGCCGATCCTCGGGCTGGTGCTCTACTTTATCGGGCTGATCTCTGGGCTGGTGGTCGAACGCCAACGCGGTGAGATCGCCATCTTGAAGAGCCGTGGAGCTGGCGATGCTCAGGTGGTGGGCATCTATGCGCTGCAGGCGTTGACGGTGGGCATTGTCGGCCTGGTAGCCGGCCTGTATGTGGGCCGCTGGCTGGCAGTGGTGATGGGTAATACCATCTCATTCCTCACCTTTGGCGACCGACAGCCCTTGCCCGTGACGATCACGCCACGGGCCATCCGCATGGCCCTTTTGGGTGTGGGCATCGCCTTTGTTGCCACGCTATGGCCGGCCATGCAAGCAGCGCGGCTGACCATCGTCACCTACAAGCGCGACCGCGCCCGTGCAATGGAAAAGCCCTTCTGGCAACGCTACTTCCTGGACTTTTTGCTGCTCATTCCCGCAGGATATGGCTACTATACGCTGCGGAATCGCGGGACCATCGACTTTCTGGGCGGACAATCGGGTGGCAACCCCTTCCAGGATCCGTTACTCTTCCTGGTTCCGGCCATCACCATCTTTGCCGTATCGCTCTTGCTCGTGCGCATCTTTCCTATGGTGATGGAGGCGTTGGCCTGGCTCTCGGGGCACGTGGTACGGGCCGTATCTATCGTCCTGGCCTTTCGGCAACTGGCGCGCGTCTCCAAGCAGTACACCGGCGCCCTGTTGTTGCTGGTGCTGACGCTGAGCCTGGCAACCTTTACCGCCTCGATGGCGCGCACGCTGGATCAGAGCATGCTAGACTCGTGGCGCTACCGCTATGGCGCTGACTATCAGCTCATCGAATCTGGAGAAAATACCGAATTGGCCTCTGACACCGCCGGCGAGGGCGAATCCACGACAGCCTCAACACAAGGGCAGTTCCAGGGATGGGCTTTTGTCCCCGTCAGCGAACACCTCAAGGCGGAGGGCGTCACCGGCGCCATCCGCGTGGGTAACTATCCGGTCGAAGTTCGAATGTCCAGGGCATCGACCCGAGCGCGCATCTATGGCATCGATCGGGTCGAGTTCCCCAAGGTGGCCTTTTTCCGCGAAGACTTTGCCTGGA
>JAAYDS010000100.1 GCA_012729155.1 Chloroflexota bacterium
CCACCAGCGCCGAGTAGCCCGCCGCCTCGACGGCGGCCTCGATGGCCTGCATCTGCTCGATGGTGAGCTCGGGCGCCAGCAGCACCTCGCGGATGCTGTCGATGCGGTCGCGCGGCGAGACCACCAGCACATGGGGCAGCGGCTCGAGGGTAAAGGCCAGCGGCGGAAAGCTCACCGGCAGGCGCACGTACCTGTCGACAGGGCTATAGATGCGCTCGGCGCGATAGGCGGCGCGCACCTGCTCGGCCACAATGGCCTGCACCTGCGGGCGCAGCCACGCCAGGCTTTGCTCGAGATCGTGGCGTTCGGCCTGCAGGGCGGCCAGGCGCGCCTGGTTGGGCCTGGGCGCAGCCACCTGTTGCAGCAGCTGAGCCTCGTTCAGCTTGAGCTCGCGCACCAGTTCGGTATAGCTGCGCACCAGGGCAACGCGGCCGGCCTGGTCGAGCGCTGGCGGCGCGGGCCGAGGCCGCAGCAACTGCTGCAGCTCCCAGCGGGCGATGCTAAAGCGCAGGCCGCGCGTGCCACGGCGGATGGCCGCGTCGAGCGCGGGCTCGGCATGGCGGCAGCCGACCAGTGCGCCGCAGACGAGCAGCGCCAGGGCCAGCGCCAGGCGCCACCAGCGGCGCATCAGCGGGGCAGCGGCCTCACAGTGCGGCCAGGTAGGCCTGCACGCGCGCATACATCTCGCCCTCCAGCAGGCCCTCAAGGTGCAGGGCGGCCACCAGCTCGGCCAGGGTGACGGCGGCATGCAGCGTATAGCCGCGCTCGGCCAGGGCCTGGCGGCCGCCCTGCTCGCGATCGACCAGCACCAGCACATCGCGCACCATCAGCCCGCCGGCCTCGAGCGTCTCGATGGCGGAGAGCAGGCTGCCGCCCTTGGTGATGACGTCTTCGACCGCCAGGGCCACCTGCCCCGCGGCATAGTCGCCCTCGATGGCCTGGCCGGTGCCATAGGCCTTGACCTCTTTGCGGGGGTAGATCATCGGGCGGCCCAGTTGCAGCGCCAGCCCCGCGGTGACGGGCAGCGCGGCGTAGGGCACGGCGGCCAGACGGTCATACGTGAGCGCCTCGGCCAACTCGGCATAGAACCCCACCACCTGTTTAAAGAGCGCGGGCGCCGACATGACGCGGCGTAGATCGATATAGATGGGCGACGGCAGGCCCGAGGCCATGGTAAAGTCGCCAAAGCGCACGCAGCCGGCGTCGACGAGCTGGCGGGCGAGGGCTCGCACGCGGGCCTGGCGCCGGTTGGGCGAGGGCAGCGCGCTGCGGGCGGCGTTGATCTCATCGCGCAGCGAGCGGGCGGCAGCGCGCGGGTCGTCGGCATAGAGCACGGCGCGCGACACGGGCACGATCAGCCCGCGGCCAGCGGCGTCTAGCCCTGCGGCCAGGGCGGCTTGCAGATCGCCCCCCTGGGCACCCACGCCAGGGGCCAGAATCCACGTATGCGGGGCCAGGCGGCGCACCTCGGCCAGCTGCTCGGGATGGGTGGCGCCCACCACCAGGCCCACCTGCTGGGGCGAGCCCCAGCGCTGCGCGGCGCGGGCCACCTGCTTGTAGAGCGGCACGGCGCCATACTGCTGCAGCTCGGCGGCCGAGGGGTTTGAGGTGTAGCAGAGCACAAAGACGGCCTTGCCCTCGCGCGCCATAAAGGGCGCCACGCTGTCGGCGCCCAGGTAGGGGCTGACGGTGACGGCATCGACGGCCAGGTCGTCGAACACGGCCACGGCATAGGCCGTAGCGGTAGAGCCGATATCGCCGCGCTTGGCATCGAGCAGCACGGGGATGTCGGCCGGCACGGCGGCGATCACCTCGCGCAGGGCAGCCCAGCCCTCGGCGCCATACTGCTCGAAAAAGGCGCTGTTGGGCTTGTAACAGCAGACCAGGTCGCTGGTGGCGGCGATGATGCGCAGGCAAAAGTCGCGCGCGGCGCTGGCGCTGTGGCCGGCGCGGGCGTCAGGGTCGAGCCCCACGCAGAGCAGCGAGTTGTTGCGTTCGACGGCGGCGAGGAGTTTGGCGCTGAATGCGGTCATGGCGGCCTCCGGGCGATGGCTGGCTGCAGGCAGTGTAGCTTGCCGGGGCCGCGGCGGCAAGTGGCGGTGGCGCTGACGCCAGGAAGCGGTGGCGCTGACGCCAGGAAGCGGTGGCGC
>JAAYDS010000101.1 GCA_012729155.1 Chloroflexota bacterium
ATCGAGGAGTGCGCCGATGAAGCTGGGGTTCATGAGTTCGGTGTTGCCCCGAGAAACCCTGCGCGGGCTGGTCGACGCGGCGCGCCGCTATGGCTACACGGGCATCGAGTTTCGCCCCGAATGGGGGCACGGGCACGGCATCGAGCTGGGCACAGCGCCCTGGCGCCTGCGCGAGGCGCGCGCCGTGCTGGCAGATGCGGGCGTGGCCGCCACGTGCCTGGCCACAGGGGTACGGTTCAACGCGCTCGATGTCGAGGAACAGCGCGTCAACAGGGCACGGCTGCGGCAGTACATCGTGCTGGCGGCCGAGGTGGGCGCGCCGTTGGTGCGCACCTTTGCCGATGCGTTGCCCGAGAACGACGCGGCGCTGCGTGAGCAGGCGCTCGATCTCGCCGCGGCATCGTATGCTGCGGTGGATGCCTGGGCTGGCCAGCACGGCGTGACGGTGCTGGTAGAGACGCACACCAACATGCTGGCGCAATATGCCCGCGCCATCGTCGAACGCACGGCCGGCGCACACCTGGGCGTGCTGTGGCACAGCGCCCATCATCTGCTGCGCGAGCAGTCGGTGAGCGAGGCTTATGGCCAGCTGCGGGGTTGGGTGCGGCATCTGCACTATGTGGCCGATCGACGCCAGCAGGCGCCCAGCGAGCACGACAATGTCGAGCAGTTCAGGCTGCTGCTGCAGGATGGGTTTGAGGGCTATGCCAGCGTCGAGTTGATCAACCCCAGCGAGCCCCAGCAGGTGCTGGCCGAGCATCGCCGGGCCTTTGACAGGCACCTGGCCGCCGCCGGCCAGGGCCATCCACGTGTATGAGGAGCGAGAGCGAGCATGAATGAGGTACGCATCGACGCCGCCACACTGGAGCGCTTTACGGCCGCGCTGTTCGAGGGTATGGGGCTGGCGCCGGCAGACGCCGCCACAGAGGCTCACGTGTTGGTGTGGGCCAACCTGCGGGGCATCGACTCGCACGGCGTGCTGCGCGTGCCACAGTATCAGGCCAGTGTAGATGCGGGCGGCATGAACCCGAGGGCGGTCTATCGCATCGAGCGCGAGACGGCGGCGACGCTGCTGATCGAGGCCGACTATGCCTTTGGGCCGGTGGTGACGACCTATGCCATGCAGCAGGCCATCGCCAAAGCGCGTCAGGCGGGCGTGGGGTGGGCGGTGATCCGCAACACCACGCATCAGGGCGCTATGGGCTATTACGCGCTGATGGCGGCCGAGGCCGATATGATGGGCCTGGCCATTGTGTGCAATCCGCCCAACATGGCGCCGGCCGGCGCGCGCGCGGCAGGTGTGCATAACAGCCCCATTGCCATCGCGGCGCCCGCCCTGCGGCGACCACCGCTGGTGATGGACATGGCCACCAGCGTGGCGGCGTTCGGCAAGATCAACCTGGCCGTAGACAAGGGCGTGCCCATCCCGCCGGGCTGGGCGCTAGATGCCGAGGGCCAGCCCACCACCGATGCGCAGGCGGCCAAGACGCTGCTGCCCGCAGGGGGCTACAAGGGGTATGGGCTATCGCTGATGTTCGAGTGCCTCTCGAGCGTGATGGCGGGCAATGCCCTGTTGGCCCGCAGCCTGCACGGCGAGACGGTGCGGCGCGGCACGCAAAACAGCGTCGTGGCGGCCATCGACATCGCCGCATTCACCGATGTAGAGACGTTCAAGCGCGACATCGACGCGACCATCGCGGGGCTCAAGGGGCTGCCCACCGTCGACGGCGTGGCCGAGGTGCTGGTGCCGGGCGAGCCAGAGCTGGCCACCCTGGCCGAACGCGAGGCGCATGGCATCCCGCTGCCGGCGGGCACGGTGCATAACCTGCAGGCGGCGGCCGAGCGCTTGGGCGTGCCATTGCCGGCGGCGCTCAAGGCGACCTGAGCGGCCCACCATCGTTGGGAGAGCAAAGGATGTCTTTGGGGAGGCACACCGGCTATCCGTGGATTGTGCGCTGGCTGGCCGACCTGGTGTATGACCTGCTGCGCGGGCTGGCCTGGCTGGTCTCTTGGCGCTGGCG
>JAAYDS010000102.1 GCA_012729155.1 Chloroflexota bacterium
CAGGTCGTGTCTGGGGCCACAGGCTCAGCGCGCCGTGCCCTACTCGAGTTCATCACCGGCGGCCTGAGTGTCGACAGCGCGCGTGACAGCGGCCACACACACCAACACTAGCTCTCCCAAAACAAGGGGGGTGCGAGATGTCACATCCAATCGTTGCTCTGGCGCGTGAAGCGATCACATCCTATGTGCTTCATGGCAGCCGCATCGCCCCGCCTGAGAAACCCATGCAGCTGCCAAGCAGCCGTGCGGGGGCGTTTGTGTCGCTGCATCTCGACGACGAACTGCGTGGCTGCATCGGCACCATCGAGCCACAGCGGCCGACGTTGGCCGAAGAGGTGATCGCCAACGCCATCAGCGCTGCGACTCAAGATCCCCGCTTTGCGCCAGTGAGAGCCGACGAACTCGATCGCCTGGATATCTCGGTCGACGTTCTCGAGCCTGCCGAGCGTATCCATGGGCTCACAGAGCTCGACCCGATGCAGTATGGGGTCATCGTCGAGCTGGGCGAGCGCCGTGGTTTGCTGTTGCCCGATCTGGAGGGCGTGGACACGGCCGAGAAGCAGGTCGGCATCGCCCTGCGCAAAGCGTGGATCAGCCCTCACGAGGCGTACGCGCTGTATCGCTTTCGAGTGACGCGCTATCGGTAGCGGCTACCGCAGCGACTAGACCTCGGCTTCGAGAGTAACCACCTGCACAGATTTGGGCACGCGTGCCGCCAGTGTCTCGGCGTCGTGTTCAGAGCCCACAATGGCGCCCCAGTGCATGGGCACCACGATCTTGGGCTCTATCAGGCGCACAGCCTCAACGGCTTCCTTGGCGTCCATTGTATACTTGCCGCCCACCGGCAACAGAGCCACGTCGCACTCGATGTCTCCCATCTCGGGGATCACATCGGTATCGCCTGCGTGGTAGATACGTACGCCGCCCACGGTCACAACGTAACCCACATTGCCGGCGCTCTTCGGATGGTTGGGCTTGTTGGTGTTGTACGAAGGCACGGCGTGGATGCCGATACCACGCACCTCGATCGATTCGCCCGGTGAGATCGGGCGCACGTTGCCCTCGATGGTGTTGGCGTAAGGCCGTGCACACACAAAGACCGTATCTGGTTGTGTGATCTTGGCGAGATCCTCCGGGGAGAGGTGGTCGCTGTGGCCATGGGTCACCAGCACGATGTCAGCAGCTGGCACCACCTTTTGCAGGCGCCACGGATCGATGTAGATGATCAGGTCGTTGTCGATGCGAAAGCTCGCGTGGCCCAGCCAGTGGATATTCCCAATCACGTCTCGGCTCCTAAGAACATGCAGACCCGGTAGGGGCGAGGCTCAAGGCGCTCTCAGAGCGCCTTGAGTACATTCGTCTGTCAGTGCTAGTATTCTATGACGCGCGGCAGAGACTTGGCCTGCGCTACCCAGTCCTCGACGAGTACCTTGGGCGGCAACCGGCGCACCAGCTTTTTCTCGGCGTTCACCTCTACCAGCTTGGCATAGAGATTGTCAGCGTTGCGCTGCGCCAGCTCGGGTACCGTATCAACGCCCGCCTCTTCGAGTAGGTCCGAGTATTCCTCAGCAATGCCTTTGATGCGAAACAGGTCAGCGTGGTTGATCCACTCCAGCAAAAGCTTGGCGCTGATGCCGCTGTCCTCGGCCAGTTGGGCACGCCCGTTGGGCGTCTTGCCGATCTCAAGCAGTCTCTCAATGGAGCGGATGCCCACGGCGTTCAGCTTTTCCTGATAGACGGGTCCGATACCCTCAATGTTCGCCAGCTTGGTCATGATGCTTCTCCCCTGTCTCCTAATGAATGTCGCTAACGTTTGCCCAGCAGGCCACCGAGACCGCTCAACAGTCCGCCGGCCTCAGGGCTTTCAGCCCCTCCCAGGAGCCCCTCGAGCTGTTCTCCCAGCGGAGCGGGCAGCTTGCCCTTGAGAAAGTCCAGGACGGTCTCGATGGCTTGCCGGGCAGCGTCTTCAGATATGCCCGTCTTGGCCACGACAAGTTTGATGAGTTCATCCATCGCCATACTCCTTCGTACGTTTCGCGACGCCACCGGCGCGTCGTCCAGACCATTGTGCAAGGGTGTTTGCTGTTCGTCAAGTGCGTAAACAGCCAGACCTTTTCCGATGGTGGCGCTTTGTGCTATGCTGCGCAAACGAAAATGGCCCGTGGCAAGGCACGAGCCATCGCAGATGCCCCAGGAGGGAGTTGAACCCCCGACACAAGGTTTAGGAAACCTCTGCTCTATCCTCTGAGCTACTGGGGCCGACGCATGGGAGTATATCACTTGGGAAGGCTGTCCGCAAAAGCGTCAGCGGCGTTGGTTCGTGCCCGGAAGTTGGGTATGCGAGTTGCCGTGATCTGTACGTGTGTCGCGCTCCTCAACGCACCTGGTGTGCAGCGGGTAGAGGTGGGGCCCCAACGGGCAGTTGAGACACAGACACCGAAAATGGGGGTTCACACCCGGCTAACTGATGAGGTGGAGCCGTGGAAGATCAAGCGAACCCTCGAGCTGGTGCGCGAGATGGGCAGCCCCTGGGTGGTTGAGTACTTTCCCTGGGCTTATAGCGAGCCACATCCGGGTCGCTATGACTGGGCTCACGCTGATCTGGTCATCGAGCATGCCATGGCCCAGGGGCTGAGTCTGGTGGCACGGATCGACTATGTGCCTGCATGGGCTCGCCCCCCCGACACGAGCGATCGTTATCTTGGATCCGAGCACTATGGCGATTATGCGCGCTTCGCAGCAGCTTTTGCCGAGCGCTATCGTGGGCGCGTCAATCATATCGTCGTATGGAACGAGCCAAACCTCGCTTTCGAGTGGGGCTATCGTCGTGTGGACCCTGAGGGCTATGTCGAGCTCTTGGCAGAGACCTATCGCGCTGTCAAGGCCGTGGCCCCCGACACGCAAGTGCTCGCTGCAGGGCTGGCGCCCACATTGGCGCCCCCTGGCAATGAGTGGGCTATGGATGACCTGGAGTATCTGCGTCGGATGTATGCTGCAGGCGCTGCCGACTGGTTCGATGCGATGGCCATCCACGCCTACGGCCTCACCTTTCCGGCCAGCGATGCACCCGACGAAGGTGTGGTCAACTTCCGGCGCGCTGAGCTTGTCCGCGAAATCATGGTGGCTCACGGCGATGACGACAAGCCCTGCCTGATTACCGAGTCTGGCTGGAACGACCATCCGCGCTGGACCAAAGGTGTCTCGCCCCTGCAACGGATTGCCTATACAATAGAGGCGCTCGAGATTGCTGCAGAGTGGGATTGGTGCCAAGCGCTGTGCATCTGGGTTTTTCGCTACCCGTGGGATCAGCGTACCTATCAGGACCGTTTCACTCTTGTGACGCCAGAGTTCGATCCAAAACCGATCTACACCGAGCTGCAGCGCTATACGCAAGGCCGGCCTTTCGAGTACCTCGAGGTACGGCCATGAGACGCCTGAGAGCGATGTCCCAGCTCGCCAGGCGTTGGTGGGCGGCGCTGCTATTGCTGGTGCTGGCTCTGCTTGCCGCGGGGCGCAGTATTAATCTCAGCAGCCTGCCTTTTACGTCGGACGAGACCTGGACACGGGTGCATCGCCAAGGCGTGCTCCGTGTGGGCACCGACGCATCATATCCGCCTCTGGCCAGCCTGTCCAACGATGGCACTTTTGTGGGGCTCGACGTCGATCTGGCGCGGGCCATTGCCGAGGCGATGAACGTTGATCTCGAGCTGGCCAATATCCACTGGGATGGCTTGCTCGGGGCACTGCAGGCCGGTCGGATTGACATGATCATCTCGGCCATGCCCTATGATGGCACGCTTACGCGCGATGTGGCCTTTTCCACAGCCTATGCCGATCTTGGGCTGGTGCTAGTTGCCTCTGTCGAGAACAGCCAGCCCGACGATTGGGCCAGTGCGCGTGTCGCCGTAGAACTCGGGTCTGAAGCGCATCTCTATGTGCGACGACTTGGTCAAGAGCGGGCACCGGTACGGCTCGTGATTGTCGATCATGTTGACGATCTGCTGACACCGCTGATTGAGGGATCCGCCGATGTGGCTATTTGCGACCGCATTACCGGAGGCCAGCTTGCCGCTGATTCGCGCTTAAAGATGATCTTGCCACCCTTGGTGTCAGAGCCGGTGTACGTGGTCACGGCACGCGACGCCCCACGCCTTATTGCGGAGGTAGACAGCATCATCGCCAACTTAGTGGCAACGGACGAATTGCAGAGGATGAATCATCGCTGGCTCGGCGGTGAGGAATGACTACGCCGACCCCTACAGTTGGCGCGAACGAGGGCGGCGCCGCGTTGGTTTGGGCACGACGACAGGCCACCATGGGAGACTATCGCGCGCTGCTGGCGCTCGAGCTCGCGAGTTGGTCGATCAACTTTCCTGGAGAGCCCTTCTCTGAGAGTGCTTTCCGTTATTCGCTCGAAGCTGGCCTGCGGTACCACCGTATGTATGTCTATGAACATGATGGACAACTCATAGGTTGGCTTTGGCTCGACTTTAACAGCTCCTGGGACGCAGTGCACATCCGGCATGTTCAGGTGGCGGAGCCTTTTTGGGGGCGGGGCGGTGGAGCGTCGTTGCTCAGAGACGCCATCAAAGAGTCTCGTGAGGCGGGGCGCACGGCCATCACGCTCAACGTGACCAAGGCGAACCTGCGGGCAATGCACCTGTACCGGGCCGCGGGGTTTGTGCTTGATCAGGACAATGGCGATCGTCAACGGATGCGTCTGGAGCTGAACACCGATGACTAGCCCTCAGAGCGCCGCAGCAGCTCTTGCGTCACGGTGTAGTTCTCGCCTCGGAATGTGATGGTATCGCCCAACTGCACCTTTTTGCTGCGACGCGTTTCGACAACGCCGTTGAGCAGCACCTGGCCGCCCTGGATGAGGTGCTTGGCCTCACCGCCAGACTGAACCAGAGAGAGCAGCTTCAAGCACTGATCGAAGCGGATGGGCTCTTGCATCATGGGTCTCCTTCTCGCTAGGCTATGGCTATGCTAGCGCAGCTCTGGGTGGCCAGGCAAGCGACCCATGTGGCGTCATGGTCTTGCGAATGGTGGGTCAGATTGACATCTTTGCCGTGCCATGGTATTATCGAAAGGTTATGAGCCGAGCAAGCGCTTGGCCATAGAAGCAAAGATGCGGCGGTAGCGTCTCTGGGCTAGGGCGCATGATGCGCTGAGAGACGTCCGTCGCTTTTATGTGCCCAGGGCCCGGGCCTTGGCGCAGACTATTGTTGGGGGTTCCACTAGACATGGGTAATGACATCGACAAGCTACGCAATATAGGCATCATTGCGCACATCGACGCGGGCAAAACGACGACCACTGAGCGAATCTTGCTCCATACGGGGCAGATCCATCGGCTGGGCAATGTCGACGACGGCAACACCGTGACCGATTTCATGGCTCAAGAGCGAGAGCGCGGCATCACTATCCAATCCGCAGCTGTGACGTGCAACTGGCGTGGACACCAGATCAACGTCATCGACACGCCTGGGCATATCGACTTTACGTCCGAGGTTCAGCGGGCGTTGCGTGTGCTCGATGGCGGTGTGGTGGTTTTTGATGGGGTGGCCGGCGTAGAGCCGCAGTCTGAGACAGTGTGGCGTCAGGCCGATCGCTATGGCGTGCCAAGAATTGCGTTCGCCAACAAGATCGACCGCGTCGGCGCCGATCTCGATCGTACGGTGGCGATGATGCGTAAGCGTCTCAACGCCAATCCCGTGGTTCTGCAGATGCCCATCGGTACTGACGCCAACTTCCAGGGCACGATCGATCTGTTGGAGATGAAGGCGCTGTACTATTCGCAGGACGGCACGTTCGAGGTGCGCGAGATTCCTGCTACGTTGCTCGCTGAGTCAGAGCGGCGCCGTGAGGCGATGATCGAAGCCATTGCGGATGTCGACGATGATACCGCTTTAGCCTACCTGGAGGGGCATGAGCTGGACAGCGACACGCTTAGGGGAACTCTGCGTCGGCTAACCATTCAGGGCCAGGCAGTGCCGGTGCTGTGTGGCTCGTCGCTCAAGAACGTCGGCGTGCAGCCAGTGCTCGACGCGATTGTGGCCTATCTTCCTTCGCCACGTGATGTGGAGCCCATGACAGCCGAGACGCTCCAAAGCGGCGAGCGTGTCGAGTGCCCGCCAGACTCACACGCACCGGCCGCGGCTCTCATCTTTAAGATCATGACTGATCCGTATGTGGGCAAGGTCTCGTTCCTGCGGGTCTACTCGGGCACCATTCGACGGGGAGACTCGATCTATAACAGCTCCACCGGCCGGCGTGAGCGGGTTGGCCGCTTGGTGCGCATGTACGCCGACCGACGCGATGAGATCGACGAGCTTTCTGCTGGTGACATTGGCGCCGTATTGGCTTTCCGCGAGGCCAAGACGGGCCAGACGCTGTGCGATGCAGACTATCCCGTTGTCCTTGAGCAGATATCGTTCCCCACGCCGGTGATCGAGATCGCGATTCACCCCAAAGACCAGGGTGCCGCGGAAAAGCTCTCGGTGGCCCTGCAGCGCCTCTCAGAAGAGGACCCGACGCTCTATGTACGAACCAACGAGCAGACTGAGGAGACGACCATCGCCGGCATGGGCGAGTTGCACCTCGAGGTCGCCGTTGATCGTCTGCGTCGTGAGTTTGGCGTCGAAGCCGTTGTGGGGGCGCCGCAGGTTGCCTACTGCGAGACGCTAACGCGCCCAGTGCGTGTCGAGGGGAGGCTGGTCAAGCAGTCAGGGGGACGCGGGCAGTTCGCCGTTGTAGTCCTCGATGTCGAGCCGCTGTCTGAGGGCTCAGGTTTTAGCTTTGAGAACAAGATTGTCGGCGGGTCGGTGCCCAAGGAGTACATCCCAGCCGTCGAAAAGGGCATCCTCGATGCTCTGCAAGAGGGCCCGTTCGCCAAACAGCCGGTGGTCGACATCAAGGTCTCTCTTGTAGACGGCAAGTATCACGAAGTCGACTCGAACGAGCGCGCCTTTTTCATGGCGGGTGCTTTCGCCCTGCGCGAGGCGATCATGAAGGGTGGACCGGTGCTGCTTGAGCCGATCATGCGGGTTGAGGTGACGGCGCCGCAAGAGTATACCGGCGAGATCATCGGCGACCTCTCATCGCGCGCTGCCACAGTGAGCGGTATCGATTCGCGCGGCGCGGGCGTACAGAGCATTACGGCCAACGTGCCGCTGGCGCGCATGTTTGGCTATGCCACTACGCTGCGCTCGAACACGCAAGGGCGTGGCACCTTTAGTATGGAGTTCTCGCACTATCAGCCTACCAATGAAGAGACTGCGCGCCAGGTGCGGGCCAACGTGGCCTGATCTGGCCGGGGCTGACGAGCAAACAGGGGAGGCGCTTTCGCCTCCCCTGTGTCTTGTGTGCCTGTCGCAGGCATCACATTGTCTGCACGGCTAGGTAGCGATCTGCTCTGCCAGCACCTGGCGCAAAAAGCTCCCTGTGTGTGAGCTCGTGATCATTGCCACCTCTTCGGGCGAGCCCTCGGCGATGACCAGCCCTCCCTCGTCGCCGCCTTCGGGGCCCATGTCAATGATCCAGTCAGCAGTCTTGATTACATCCAGGTTGTGCTCGATGACCAGCACGGTGTTGCCTGCGTCTGTCAGTCGGTGCAACACGTCCAACAAGTGCTGGATGTCGGCAAAGTGCAGTCCAGTGGTGGGCTCATCTAGAATGTACAGTGTGTCGCCGGTAGACTGGCGAGCGAGCTCTTTGGCGAGCTTGACGCGCTGTGCCTCGCCCCCCGAGAGTGTTGTGGCGCTCTGCCCCAACTTGACATAGCCCAACCCCACATCCGACAGTGTCTGCAAGATGCGGCTGATCCTGGGGATCGCCCCGAAGAAGCCCAAGGCCTGATCTACGTCCATGTCGAGCACGTCGGCGATGCTCTTGCCCTTCCAACGGATCTGCAGCGTCTCGCGGTTGAACCGCATGCCTCGGCATACGCTGCAGGTGACCCACACGTCGGGCAAAAAGTGCATCTCGACGCGCCGCAGACCGTAGCCCTGGCAGGCCTCACAGCGACCGCCCTTGACGTTGAATGAGAAGCGGCCCGGGCCATAGCCCCTGGCGCGTGCCTCACCGGTTCTGGCAAAGAGCTCGCGGATCGCGCCCATAGCATCGACATAGGTGGCCGGGTTCGAGCGGGGCGTACGCCCGATGGGGGATTGGGTGATGCTGATCACTTTGTCGACATGTTCGAGCCCCTCGATGCAGCGGTGCTTCCCAACCGGTATCTGGCTGCGATGCAGGTGGTGGGCCA
This sequence comes from Chloroflexota bacterium, assembly GCA_012729155.1. Taxonomy (GTDB): domain Bacteria; phylum Chloroflexota; class Anaerolineae; order UBA1429; family UBA1429; genus JAAYDS01. The sequence continues at coordinate 8,267 of JAAYDS010000102.1, forward strand.
GGGCGGGATAGAGTGTCTGAGACACCAGCGAGGATTTGCCGCTGCCCGAGACGCCGGTAATGCACGTCAGCAGCCCCAGCGGAAACCGTACGTCGATATCACGCAGGTTATGCTGGGCCGCCCCACGGATAGTCAACCACTGCGAGTTGGGCGATCGTCGCTGGCTCGTCGGAGACGACACTCGCAGTTCGTGGCGCAAATACTGGCCCGTGAGCGATACAGGATTGGACGCTACCTGCTCAGGGGTGCCGGCGGCCACCAGTCTGCCGCCCTGGGCGCCCGCGCCTGGTCCCAGATCGATGAGATAGTCGGCCGAGCGCATCGTCTCTTCATCGTGCTCGACCACAACGACGGTGTTGCCCAGGTCTCGCAGCTGCTGCAGCGTGTCGAGCAGGCGGCGATTGTCGCGCTGGTGCAGCCCGATGCTGGGCTCATCGAGGATGTAGAGCACGCCCACCAGGCCGCACCCTATCTGGCTGGCGAGACGGATGCGCTGCCCTTCGCCGCCTGACAGGGTGGGGGCAGGGCGATCCAGCGTCAGATAGTGCAGGCCCACGTTCAGCAAGAACTCCAGCCGCGCTTTGATCTCTTTGAGCACCTCGGCTGCGATCTGCTGCTGCTCCTCGTTGAGCACCGTCGCACCGCTCTGCGCGTCCATCAATTGTGCGACCCAGTCTAGCGCGCGCAGAATGCTCCATGAAGTTACCTCAATCAGCGTGTGCCCACCCACAGTGACGGCCGCGCTCTCGGGACGCAGCCTGTGCCCATGGCAGGTCGAGCAGGGCAACTCGCTCATGAACTGTTCGTACCAGCGCTTCATGCCCTCAGACTGGGTCTGGCGATAGCGCCGGCGCACGGCGTTGTATTCGCCCTCAAAGATGTCATGATACTCACCGTGCGAACGGCGGTTCTCCCACGTAAACGCCACCTCGATGCCACCGTATAGCAGCGCCTCTTGGCACGCCTCTGGCAGATGCTCCCAGAGCGTGTCCATGTCGGCGCCAAAGTGCTTGGTGATCTGCTCGGCGGCCATGTACATCCCTGTGCCGCGCTTTTTCCGCAGCTCGCCCCATGGGCGCATGCCGCCATCGTTAAGCGATAGCTCGCCGACGACAAACAGCGCGGGATCGAATTCGCGCCGAGTGCCCAGACCGTTGCACTCGGGGCACATCCCCAAGGGCGAGTTAAAGCTGAACATCGCGGGGCCCAAACGGGGAAAGCTGATGCCGCAATGAGGGCAGGCGTTCTGATCCGACAGCATCCACTCGGTGTCATCACCACGGTCGACGATGACGATGCCCTCGCCAGCTTGGAGCGCCGTCTCGACCGAGTCTGCCAGTCGCGCCACAAAGTCATCGCGCGTGGCAGCGTCGTCTGGCACCGTCAGTCGGTCGATGACTAGCTCGATGTTGTGCCGTTGGTTCTTGTCGAGCTTGGGGTATGCCTCGAGCTCGTAGACTTGGCCGTCGATGCGAGCACGAGCATAGCCTTGTGTCTTGGCATCGCTGAGCACATCATGAAAGGCCCCCTTGCGGTTGCGCGCCAGAGGGGCCAGCAACTGCAGACGCTGCCCAGGCGCGAGCGCTGCCACTTGGGCGACGATCTCTTGCGTCGACTGCGCGCTGACCTCGCGGCCGCACTGCGGGCAGTGAGGCGTCCCCACACGTGCATAGAGCACTCGCAAATAGTCATAGATCTCAGTCACGGTGGCCACCGTCGAGCGTGGGTTACGGCTCGTGGCCTTTTGCTCGATGGCGATAGCGGGGCTCAATCCGCCGATATAGTCGACCTTGGGTTTTTCCATCTGGGCGATGAACTGACGAGCATAGGCCGAGAGGGATTCGACATAGCGTCTCTGGCCCTCGGCATAGAGTGTGTCAAAGGCCAAAGATGACTTGCCGCTGCCCGATACGCCGGTGATCACAACCAGCCGGTTTCGCGGAATGCTAACGTCGATGTCTTGCAGGTTGTGCTCGCGAGCACCGCGAATAGTGATGCAGTCGGGGTCCATCATGCCTCGCAAGGGGATAGAATGTTTGTTCTCATTCTAGCACCACTCTGTGTCTACAGCAAGGCATTGCTTGCGGCAAAACTCAGCAGCGCATACCATCTACCCGAACGACTGACAGGGAGGCGAGAGATCATGGGACAGCCAGCCAACTTGCGACCGGTTCCCTTAAAGCAGGTGGGTATCGAGGGTGGTTTCTGGGCCCAGCGGCTCGAGGTGAACCGCCGCGTTACCATTCCCCTCGAGTACCAGCGCTGCAGCGAGACAGGTCGGATCGACGCGCTCAAGCTTGAGTGGAGACCGGGGGATCCGAATCCCCCACATATCTTCTGGGACTCGGACGTAGCCAAATGGATTGAAGCTGCGGCCTACAGCCTGACCAAGGTGCCCGACAGCGAGCTCGAGTCTCTGGTTGACAGTGTCGTCGATCTCATGGCCGCGGCGCAGGGAGACGATGGCTACCTCAATTCGCACTATCAGGTAGTCGAACCCGACAACCGCTGGACGAACCTGCGAGATCGGCACGAGCTCTACTGCGCCGGGCACCTGATCGAAGCGGCCGTCGCCTACTACCAGGCCACGGGCAAAGACCGTTTTCTTGGTATCATGAGGCGCTACGCCGATTACATTGACAACGTGTTTGGCCCTGCGCCTGGTCGAAAACGCGGCTATCCTGGGCATGAAGAGATCGAACTGGCGCTGGTCAAATTGTATCAGGTCACAGGCGAAGAGCGCTATCTGGCTTTGAGCAAGTTCTTTATCGACGAGCGCGGCACGCTGCCTCACTACTATGATATTGAGGCTGAGGCCCGCGGCGAGGATCCGGTCAAGGACTATCATGGCGGTGGCTATGACTATTGTCAGGCTCATCTCCCCGTGCGCGAGCAGACTACGGCTGAAGGCCACGCTGTGCGCGCCATGTATCTCTACTCGGGCATGGCCGATGTGGCCCGCGAGACGGGCGATGCGTCGCTGTATGAAGCCTGCAAGACGCTGTGGCACAATGTGACTCAGCGGCGCATGTACGTCACCGGCGGCATCGGCTCGCTGAGCTGGGGCGAGCGGTTTACCGTGGACTATGATCTGCCCAACGAGGTGGCCTATGCCGAGACCTGCGCATCCATCGGGCTCGTGCTCTGGGCGCATCGCATGTTGCAGATCGAGCCCAGGGGTGTCTATGCCGATGTGATGGAACGTGCGCTGTACAATGGCACCATCAGCGGGGTTTCTCTGGCTGGCGACCGCTTCTTTTACTCGAACCCGTTGTTGATGGACTGGGAGCATCAGCAGTACCGCCCCGATCTGCGCTACCGCACCGATCTGACGCCACAGCGCAAGGAATGGTACGACTGTTCGTGCTGCCCGATGAACATTGCGCGCCTGATCGCTTCACTGGGGCAGTACATCTATGGGCAGACTGCGGACGCCGTCTATGTGCACCTCTACGCCCAGAGCACCGCAGAGCTCGCCGTGGCAGGGCGGCGCATCGCGCTATCTCAGGCCACGGCCTACCCGTGGAAGGGCGACGTAACGTTGAGTCTTCAAGCCGACGGGCCGGCAGACTGGACGTTAGCGCTGCGCTACCCGGGTTGGTGCCGTGATATGCAGATCAGCGTCAACGGCCGCGAGGTGGCCATCGAGCCTCTACTGAGCGACGGCTATGTGCTCTTGCGCCGCACGTGGCAGAGCGGCGACACGGTGGTTCTCTCGCTGGCCATGCCAGTCGAGCGTTTGCGTGCGCACCCTCTATCGCGTGAAACGGTTGGCAAGGTAGCGCTCCAGCGTGGTCCTGTCGTTTACTGTTTTGAAGAGGTGGATAACGGCAAAGCGCTGTATGGCCTGTTGCTGCCGCGAGATGCCGCTTTGCACGTAGACTGGGATGCCGAGCTGGCCGGTGGGGTGGTGACCATCACCGGAGAAGGGCTGCGTGAGAGCACGGCTGCCTGGGGTGATGAGCTGTATCGAACTGACGCACCGGGCACCGAGCCCGTGCTTCTCAAAGCCGTGCCCTACTTTGCCTGGGCCAACCGGACACCTGGCGAGATGGCCGTCTGGACGCGCGAGTGCTGAGGCCCGATACGCGGCTATCCATAAGGAGCAGCATCATGACCAAAGCGGCGTTTTTTACCCGCGATCAGTTGTACGACTGGCGCAAGCGGCTCGACTACTCTGGCGAGCAGCTGCGCGAGATTGCTTTCCCGCTCGGTGGCATCGGCACAGGCTGCGTGTCGCTTACTGGTAGGGGCAGTCTCGTCGACTGGGAGATCTACAATCGACCTAACAAGGGCAGTCTGTTGCCTTACACCTTCTTTGCGCTCTGGGCCCAACCCGAGGGTGGTGAGGGGGTGACGCGCGTGCTGCAGGGCCCGCCAGTGCCGCCGTACAGCGGCTCTGGCCGCACCCATTTCGGCGGCGTTGGCTTTGGCGTCACGCGGTTGGATGGCTCAGGTCTGCCGCATATGCGTCAGGTGCGCTTCAGGGGCGAGTTTCCGTTCGCCTGGGTGTCGTTTAGCGATCCCGCCATGCCGGTCGAGGTCGAGCTCGAGGCCTATAGCCCGTTCATCCCCATGAACGCCGACGACTCGGGGCTGCCCATCGCCGTGCTGACCTATCGCTTGACCAACCGCACAGAGCTCCCAACGGCCGTCACTGTGGCAGGCAACCTGCTCAATCCCGTCGGTTTTGGCGGCACGGGTGATCCCTCGCCCGCGGCAGGCCGTGACAATGGTCTGGGCGGCAACGTCAACCGTCAGGTGACATCGCAAGGGCTCCGCACGCTGCTGCTGACCAACCCAACGGTGCCCGAGGACTCGCCGCGATTTGGCACGCTGGCGCTATCTACCACCTGTGAACCGGGCTTTTGCCAGACGCATTGGCTCCGCGGTGCCTGGTATGACATGATGCACGACTATTGGGACCACTTGAGCACCACCGGAGCTCTGCCTGAGCGCGAATACGGACCTTCGGCGCTCGGGCTGAGCGACGTAGGCACGCTCGGCGCTCAGGGCATGTTAGCGCCTGGCGAGACGCGGGCCGTGACGTTTCTCATCACGTGGCACTGGCCCAATATGGCCAAGTACTGGGAGGGCGATGGTGCTTGCTCGCCGGACGGGCAGCCGCCCGCATGGCGCAACTACTACGCTTCGCAATGGAGCGATGCCCTCGACGTGGCGCGCTACTATGCGACCAATGCCGAACGTCTGCATGATGAGACCATGCGCTTCCACGATACCCTGTTCGCGTCCGATCTGCCCAGCTATGTCCTCGATGCTGTCTCGAGCCAGGCATCCATCCTGCACAGCCCTACGGTGCTGCGGCTGGAGGATGGCACGTTTTACGGCTGGGAGGGCTGCCATGGCGATGCAGGCTGCTGCGAGGGCAGCTGCACCCATGTTTGGAACTATGCTCAGACGGTGGCCTTTCTGTTCCCCGATCTGGAGCGCTCGCTGCGCGAGGCCGACTATCGCTACAACATGCGCCCAGACGGCCGCATGGGCTTTCGGCTACAGCTGCCGCTCGGCAGCCCCCCGTGGGAGTTTCACGCCGCTGCCGACGGGCAAATGGGCGGCATCATGAAGGTCTATCGCGACTGGCGCCTGTGTGGTGACGATGCCTGGCTGCGACGACTGTGGCCTGACGTCAAGCGCGCTCTGGAGTATGCCTGGCAGCAGTGGGACCCCAACCGCGATGGCGTGATGGAGGGTGTTCAACATAACACCTACGATATCGAATTCGTTGGGCCCAACACGATGATGGGCACGTTCTACCTCGGGGCGCTCAAAGCTGGGGCTGAAATGGCGCTTCACCTCGGCCATGAGGCGGACGCGGTCGAGTATGAGCGTGTCTATGAGAGGGGCAGGGCGCGCATCGAGCGCGAGCTGTTCAATGGCGAGTACTATGTGCAAAAGTACGATCCTGCTGACGCACCCAAGTATCAGTATGGCGAGGGCTGCCTGGCGGATCAGGTCATCGGTCAGTGGTTTGCCCATCTGGCGGGCCTGGGCTACCTGCTCAGCCCCGTGCAGATCAAGAGTGCTATCAAGGCAGTGTTTGAGTGCAACTGGCGCACTGACTTTTGGGAACACGCCAACCCCCAACGGATCTATGCCCTCAATGATGAGCAAGGGCTGCTGTTGTGCACTTGGCCAAAGGGGGGCCGCCCGGCGTTGCCCTTTGTGTACTCGGATGAAGTGTGGTGCGGCATCGAGTACCAGGTCGCCGCCCATCTAATCTATGAGGGCTTTGTCGAACAAGGGCTGGCGATCGTCAGAGGTGTGCGAGCACGACACGACGGCGCCAGACGCAATCCCTGGAACGAGTTCGAGTGCGGCAGCCATTATGCCCGCTCGCTGGCGTCGTGGTCGTTGGTGACGGCCCTCAGCGGCGCGCAGTACGGGCCCGGCTGGTTGTCGTTTGCGCCTCGCGTCGAGCGCGAGGGAGGGGTGGCCTGCTTTTGGTCGGTCGATGGAGCATGGGGACTCTATCGTCAGGGGCCGCAAGGCGTGCGCCTCGAGGTGGCCTATGGCGAGCTGAGGCTCGAGCGTTTAGGTGTTCCAGCCGGGCGGCTGCCCGTTGAGGCTCTTGCGAGGAAGGGTTCAGAAGTGGTCACGTGCGAATTGGCGGCCGAGGGCGACACCGTCTGGGCATACTTTGCGCCAGGGGTGCGTCTTGCCGCGGGAGAGTGCGTCGAGTTGACCTCTATGCCCGCTTGACACGTTGGAGGCGTCTCTTTACCATCGTGGACGTATAGCTGAAAGCCAAAAAAGGAGGACGCAATGTATAACTTGGGCACCGCTGTCATCGGCACTGGCTTTATCGGCCCGGTGCACATCGAAGCACTGCGCCGCATCGGGGCCAACGTGGTGGGCATCGCTGACGTGGATACGGCCAAGGCCGAGCAGGTGGCCTCGTTCTGGGGCCTCGCCAAGACCTACAAGACGCTCGACGAGGTGCTGGCCGATGACGACGTGCAGGTGGTGCACCTGTGCACGCCGAACTTTTTGCACTATGCGATGGCCAAGTCGGCGTTGCTGGCAGATCGCCACGTCGTCTGTGAAAAGCCGCTGGCCATGAACTCCAGAGAGACCGCCGAGTTGATGGAACTCGCCGAAAAGACCGGCCTGGGCGCCATGGTCGACTATAACCTGCGCTACTATCCGCTCTCCATCGAAGCCCGCGACATGGTGCAGCGCGGTGATGTGGGCAAGGTGTTTTCGGTGTGTGGCAGCTATGTACAAGACTGGCTGTTCTACGATACGGACTATAACTGGCGCGTCGTGTCCAAAGAGGGCGGGCAGTCGCGGGCCATCGCCGATATCGGCACCCACTGGATCGACCTGGTACACGCCATCACGGGCCTCAACATCGAGGCGGTCTGTGCCGATCTCAAGATCGTTCATCCTGTGCGCAAGCGCCCCACCGGCGAGGTCGAGACGTTCAGTGGCAAAGTGACGCAGGTCGTGCCCACCGAGGACGTCGAGATCAATACAGAGGACTATGGCTGCGTGATGATCCGCTTTGAAGGCGGCGCGGTTGGATGCCTTTGGGTCTCACAGGTGACCGCCGGGCGCAAGAACTGCCTGCGCTATGAGATTGCCGGCTCAAAGCTGGCGCTGGCCTTTGACTCTGAGAGCCCCAACCAGCTGTGGATCGGCCGCCGTGACAAGCCTAACGAGGTGTTGTTGCGCGACCCGGGGCTGGTGTCTGAGGCAGCGCGCCAGGCGATCACTTATCCGGGCGGGCATAACGAGGGCTTTCCTGACACGATGAAGCAGGCCTTCAAGTCGTTCTACGACTATGTAAGCGCCGGTGACATGTCGGCTCCGCGCCCCTTCCCCACATTTGCCGATGGACACCGTGAGGTAGCCGTTTGCGAGGCGATCTTGCGGAGTAGCCGTGAGGGCGGTTGGGTCAAGCTGTAGGGCAAAGACAACACAGCGGTTATTGAGAGGGCGGCCCATCGGCCGCCCTCTGTCTACTCTACAGACCGAGCTCAGTTCGTCGTGCGCGCAGCATGGCGGCCTCAGCGAGCATCTCGGCGCCTGTCCGGCGGCGCTGACGGTGGCTGTCAATCAGCCGGTCATACCATGCGCCGGGGCGTTCCAGGTCGCGAGGGCGCCGTGGGATCGCGTGCACGTGAAGGTGACCAACCGTTTGACCCGCCGAAGCGCCGTCTTGCAGCGAGATGTCGATGCCATCGGCTTTGTATATGGTCATCAAGAGCAGTGCGGTACGCTGGGTTGCAGCGAACAGGTCTCGGCATTCGCCTTCGCTGAGATCAGCGAGTCGCGATACGTGTCGCTTTGGCACCACCAGGCTATGGCCGAGCACAATGGGCGCCAGGTTGACGATGGCAAGACAGCCATAGGCCTCGAAAAAGGCTATGCCATCTAGCGAGGCCGCACAGAACGGGCAGTTGTCGACCATGAGCCTCTTCTACCGCACCTTGATGGTGACGTATGCGCTCATGCCCCAACGCAGCGTGCTGACGTCAGCATCTTGGAGCGAGATGATGACCTGATAGACAGTGTCACCCCGACGGTCGCCGGCAATGGTGCCGATTCGCTCGACGATGCCATCCAGCTCGCGGCCACCCAGCGCATCGACGCTGACTGTGGCCGGCTGCC